>JBIKPM010000071.1:0-8834 GCA_044357435.1 Flavobacterium sp.
TTTGGTAAAAAATCTGAAAACTCAAAAAGTGGGTTCTTAAGGAATGACTAATTAGTTAAATATTTAAAATCCACTGACATTTAAACGCCCCCCAGATACACATTTACCTTTCAATGAAGTGGTGGGAACGGTACTGCTTAATATGGCAGCTTTAATTGTAGCTGCACTTGCTGCTGGATGTGTTGAAGCATATAATGCACAAGCACCAGTTACATGGGGTGTAGCCATAGAAGTGCCACTATAAGAGCCATAACCGTTAGGTAAAGTAGAATAAATACCTGAACCCGGAGCACCGATATCTACTGAATTCGCACCATAGTTTGAGAAGCTACTCACTGCCCCAGAATTTGTAATAGAGGCAACTGCAATAACATTTGTGTTGGTATAGGATGCCGGATAAGATTTTCGTTTATCAATATTTGCAGAAGAGTTACCTGCGGCCGCTATGAAAAGAATTCCGGCGGTATTTGCTCTTCCTATGGCATCATAGAGCCCTTGAGAAAATCCACCACCACCCCAGGAGTTATTGGTTGCCACAATATTTAATCCATGACGTTTTTTTAAATCGGTTATATAATCAACTGCTTTAATTGCATTTGCGGTAGTTCCGCCATTGGTGCCTAAAAATTTCGCGGAGATAATTCTCACATCCCAGTTTACACCTGCAACCCCTTTTCCATTTCCGCCTTTAGCACCAATGGTTCCTGAAACATGGGTGCCATGATCGTCCTGTGTACCATCATATGTAGTATTGTTGTTGCCATCAAAATCCCAGCCATGAACATCATCGATATAGCCATTACCATCATTGTCAATTCCATCAATTGGGTCGTAAGAATTAGTCCAAAAATTATCAACAAGATCTTCATGGTTAAATTGTGCACCTTCATCAATTACACCAACATAGACAGAAGGTGAACCGGTGTGTCCTGCAGCCCATGCTTCGCCTGCTTGTGTACCGATTGCATTGGCTGGACTTGTGGCATCACCATACATTCCCCAAAGCAACCCATTTGTATAATAAGTATCGGTAGAAACCGCATAGTGTTCATAAATCCAGTTTGGTTCTGCATACTCAATTTCGGTTGAATTTTTAAGTAATTCGATGGATTCCATTGTGCCTAGTTTAGAAGAAACTAAAATAAGGTCACCTACATTTCCATCAGTTCTGGCATTTGTAGTTTTCATGGCATCAGTATTTATAATTTCAATAACATCCCCATTGATTAGGGACAAAACACTTGATTCTGTTCTTAGGTTAGATTTGTTTCCGTCTTTGAGTTTAATCAGAATTTCACCGGGTACAAACTTCATTTGTGCCGTGTTTTGGACAGATTCTTGAGTGAGGTTGTTATCATTTACACAAGAAACGGTTAATACCGTTAAAGTTGCTGCTAAAAACTTAAAAATAGGAGTTAGTTTCATGGTTAATAGTTTTTTAAAGTTAAAAAAATAACGTCTAAATTACATAAAAAAATCTAATTTACTGGAATTATAGCAATTAATTACCAACTACAAAAAGGCTATGGATTTGTCATTTATCATTATCTCATTTTTAAATTGTCTAATTTCTTAATTAACTTATCTTTGCATCTTTAAAAAAAGTATCAAAAAAGTATTTGAGACCTGTATTTTCAATCCGGAATGAGGAACTTTAGGATATTTACATCGCTGTTTTTTAAATTTTTTAATACATAAAAAAAAGGAATGAACTATAAAATGTTAGTGGTTGATATGGATGATACTTTATTGACCGACAACCATGAAATTTCAAACGAAAATAAGGAGATGCTCTTAAGGGCACAGGAAATGGGAGTTTATGTTGTTTTGGCATCTGGCAGGCCAACTTCTGCCATGATTGAGTTTGCCAAAGAGTTGCAATGTGATGTCAATAATTCCTTCATGATTTCATTTAATGGTTCTACGATTACTGATTTAAATGAAGATAAAGTCCTTTTTGAACATTCCTTGACTAAAGACCAAATCCATGCGTTGTATGATTTTAGCAAAATAAATAACACCCATATTATCACTTATATTGATGACCAAATTATTAGTGAAAGACATTCCGAATACATAGATATTGAGAAAAACATCACAGGTTTGGAACTTGTGATAGTTTCCGATTTTAAAGACGCTGTTACAACCTCGGCCGTGAAATGTATTTTACTGGAAGAGCCAGAATATCTCAAAAGTGTCGAGACAGTATTGAAAGCAGCAATGCCTGATTTGAGTATTTGTATGTCGAAGCCCTTTTTTCTTGAAGCGGCACCAAACGGAATTGATAAAGCAGCCAGTATTAAAATCTTGGCAGAAAAACTGAATATACATCAAAGTGAAATCATCGCCGTCGGAAATGCCGGGAACGACTTGACGATGGTGCAATATGCCGGACTGGGCGTTTGGGTTGATAATGTGACTCCTGAGTTACGACATTTGGCAGATGTTATTGTGGCTTCCAATAATAATCATGGTGTTGCAGAGGTGGTAAGGCGGTTTATTTTAAATTAATTTTTACCGTTTAATGAAATATTATTTTCTTTTGTTTACGTTTCTAGTGGTCATGTCGTTTGTTTCAGCACAGTCTGTTACGGATAATTTCAGAAAGAATGAAATAGAGAATTCCTCCGATGTTATAAAACCCAATACGCTTTCCACACATCCGCTTGGGATTAATGTTTCAAGAATTGACCATAATTTTAAAATTCGTTCCCCAGAAAAATATTCCTTTTCTTTTGAAATCTCAAGTGGCAATGTTTTTTTGCCTTACGTAAAATCCTATGAATTAACAAATCCTGCTGACCAAGAAATAGCCGAGAGCATTCCATGGTATAATAGAGAGTTTCAATTTAATTTAAACGAAGTGCCTTCTAAAACAAGTGAATTTGTGGCTGATGGAGTTATTAGGTCTTACAATTTCACTTTTAATTTACCTTTAAATACCAATCATGAACTCAGTTTTGGGCTTCGTTCGTATTCATTGGATAAGGGAAAATATCCCTTTTCACTAGTTACTTCTGACGAATCAATTGAATGGTTTCACAGTAATATAGCGGGAGGTGAAGATCCCTTTTCCAGAAGATACTATGGAATGAATAAGACCGGAATTTCGTATAGAGACGAGGATAATGATGTATTAAAAGTTAATGATGGTGACTTTAAGATTTCAGGAATCCAAGTTAATTATTTCTATTATCCAAAACTGGAAATCAACAAAAAACACAATGTCTATTTGAATTTCGGCACCCATTTAGGAATTAATACTACCCGATACAATCCCGTGGCAGATATAGGTGTTTCTTCATCAGTGGTGAAGAAAATAGTTTTTCAAGATAAAAATGTTTTGACTTTAGGTATGTCTTCTGGGGCATTACGGCAACGATTTATTGAATTTGGCAATAGGGTAAATTTTAATAACAGAATTTTCTTATACAGTTTGGAAGGTCTTGTTAATTATAAAAAGAAACTTAAAAGCAACAATTATATCTCCTACGGCATCAATTATAGTTTTCAAACTTCATATAATAAACAGAAAGAGTTTGACCATATTGTATTGACCGGTGAAAGAATAAAAACGCATTGGCAACAAACATTTTATCATCTCTATCAAAATCTACAAGGTTGGAATGCTATTTTTACCTATTCGACTAAGAAATTTTCCTATTTTGTTTATCTAAGAGAAGATGTTAAATTAGATAATTCACCTGATTTACAGTCGGGTATAGGGGTGAAGATGTCCTTTTTACGTTAAAATTCTGATTTGAAAAGTTTAAATTTCTTGAAAGACCACCCAATTCTAAATTATCCAATTGCCCAATTCTTTAATTAACCTATCTTTGCACTTTTTAATTTTTTAATGGTTTGAACTAATCTTCTAACCTCATAACATTCTAACCTCAAAGATGATTACAGTTAATGATATCTCCGTTCATTTTGGCGGAACCACTTTATTTAGCGACGTTTCTTTTGCCATAAACGAAAATGACAAAATTGCCCTTATGGGCAAAAACGGAGCAGGAAAATCAACGCTTCTCAAAATTATTGCAGGGCAAAGTAAGCCTTCCACAGGAAATGTTTCAGCGCCAAAAGAGGCAGTAATTGCTTATTTGCCACAGCATTTACTAACTGTTGATGGAGCAACCGTTGTTGAAGAAGCCTCAAAGGCTTTTGGTGAAATCTTTGGCATGAAAGCCGAAATTGACGAAATCAACGAACAATTGACCATTCGCACGGATTATGAAAGTGATGCGTACATGAAATTAATCGAAAGAGTTTCTGATTTGAGCGAGAAATTTTATGCTATCGAAGAAGTAAATTACGAGGCCGAGGTAGAGAAAATTATACTTGGATTAGGTTTTGTTCGGGAAGATTTCAAGCGTCAAACATCGGAGTTTTCGGGTGGTTGGAGGATGAGAATCGAATTGGCTAAAATCCTTTTGCAAAAACCGGATTTGATTTTGCTGGATGAGCCTACAAACCACATGGATATTGAAAGCATTCAATGGCTGGAAGATTTTCTTATCAATTCTGCCAAAGCCGTTGTGGTCATTTCTCATGACAGGGCTTTTGTCGATAACATTACCAATCGTACTATTGAAGTGACAATGGGGCGGATTTATGATTATAAAGCCAAATATTCCCATTATTTAGAACTGAGGAAAGACCGTCGTTTGCATCAGCAAAAAGCCTATGATGAGCAACAACGCATGATTGCAGATAACAGGACTTTTATAGACCGTTTCAAAGGGACATTTTCTAAAACAGATGCCGTTCAGTCCCGTGTTAAAATGTTAGAAAAACTGGTTATTGTACAGGTTGATGAGGTTGATACATCGGCTTTGAAATTAAAATTTCCACCAGCAGTTCGCTCTGGTCAGTATCCCGTGATTGTAAAAGATTTATCCAAATCATATGGCAATCACGTTGTTTTCAAGGATGCTAATGTCGTGATTGAAAGGGGGCAAAAAGTAGCTTTTGTAGGTAAAAATGGGGAAGGAAAATCGACAATGATCAAAGCCATTATGAAAGAAATTGGTATTGACAGTGGCTCTTTAGAAATTGGACACAATTCTCAAATAGGATATTTTGCGCAGAATCAAGCTGCTTTATTGGATGAAAATGCCACTATTTTCGAAACCATAGATGATATTGCCGTGGGTGATGTTCGTACTAAAATCAAGGATATTCTAGGCGCTTTCATGTTTCATGGCGATGATGTGACCAAGAAAGTAAAAGTACTTTCGGGAGGAGAAAAGACACGTTTGGCGATGATAAAATTATTGTTGGAACCTGTTAATTTATTGATACTCGATGAACCTTCAAACCATTTGGATATGAAAACCAAAGACATCATTAAAGATGCTTTGCGAGATTTTGACGGAACATTAATTTTGGTTTCACACGACAGAGATTTCTTGGATGGGTTGGCTACCAAAGTTTTTGAATTTGGAAACAAGAGGGTAAAAGAACATTTTGAAGATATTTCCGGTTTCTTGTCACATAAAAAAATGGAAAATCTTAGAGAAATTGAGAAGTAAATTGAGATAATCTAATTCAGAAATAAAAATGCACAAGAATTTAACTTGTGCCTTTTTTTTGTTTTCAGGATGATTTTTTCTAATGTATATTTTATTTAAAGTATTGAAAATAAACATATTAAATTTATATTTTGTAACTTGTAGTAAATTTTTTTATCAATATAAAAATTACGAGTTATGAGAAAAATAATTTTTGTTTTAGTGGTTTTAACAACTGGTCTGTTAAGTTTATCTATGTTTTCCCAAATAGAAAATGAACCTGTGGCTTTAGGTTTGCCAGGCGATAACCTAAATCTTTATGCTGTTTTGGATGTTTTTCAAAAGTCACCCACTTTAGAATCATTCGAGAGAGCTATAAATGATAGAGATTCTCATATCAATAATCTTGATTTAAACAATGACAATACCATAGATTATATTGAGGTTGCGAGTAATAGAAAAGGCAATAGTTTTTCCGTTGTGCTTCGGGTCGCGATAAACAGTATTGAATATCAGGATTTAGCCGTTATAGAGGGATATAAAAATAAGTCAGGAAAAGTTATCGTGCAAATTATTGGTGATGAAGACTTATATGGGGAAAATTATGTCGTAGAGCCCTCAAGACCAGAAACCCCCAATCCAGGATATACGGTCAACAGAAAAATATTTGTTGATAGATATGCGAATGGGGTTTATTATGTCAATGATTGGCCAATCATTATTTCTCTTTTTTCGCCAACATTTTCGGTTTACATTTCCCCTTGGCATTGGGGTTTTTACCCTTCATATTGGTCTTCTTGGTCTCCCATTTTTTATCATGTTTATTGGGGTTTTCACAGTCATTATTACAATAATAATTATTACCGAAGATGGGGTTATGTTCGGTATCCGGTAAATCACACTTATTATTATACCAACCGACGAAAAAGTTCACCTATTGTGAGACAAAATAGATTAGAAGGAAGGTATAATAGAGTTTATGACGGCAGAACTTATAGAAGACCAAACGTTCCTGAGGCAAGAATAATTTCGCCAATCAGAAGATATGAATCTCCCTCAATTCGACCTCCACAGTCACGACCAGAAATCCCTTCCGGAACTCGTCAGCCAATGAAACAGGTAGTTCCATCAACATCTAAAACACAAAAAAGACCAGAAATCTCTTCTGGAACTCGTCAGCCAATGAAACAGGCAGTTCCACCGATACCGCAAACACAAAAACGAACAGAAATTCCTTCTGGAACTCGTCAACCAGTGAGACAAGCTATTCCATCGTCACCACTTCCATCGACAAGACCGGAAACACGTTCAACAACAAGACCTCCATCACGTCCTACAGTGTCCCCTTCTGGATCTGTCAGACGAGCTATTCCGGATAGAAGAAACCAATAAATGTATTTTTGAATAAAAAAAAAGAGGCTGTTACAGATAAGAAACAGCCTCTTTTTTAAAGTCTAATGCCAGGAGGAAGTAATTCTTTATAAATGGGATTTTTTTTGAAGAAAACTACAATTTTGGGAAGTATGGGGACGACTTTCCATTTTCGTTCTATGGCAATTGCCATAATTTCTTTGAGTAAATTTGAAATAAATTCCTCGTCTTCAAATAAATCTGGAACATTGATTTTTGTTAAAAATATTTTTTTCTCCTGAAAAGAATATTCAACTGAAATCAATCCTTTATCGACTATGGTTTCAAATTGTCTGGCAAAAGTATTATCCTTGATTTCCATGGTGATAAAGTCTTCCATATAATTAATTGTGTTTCATTGGTACTTCAATCAGAAGTATTTTTGATTTAGAGTTAATTTTGATTTCAAATTGTTCGAAATCAATTATTCCCATAGCGTCCCTAGTTTTTAAAATTTGATTATCAACTTCAATTTCGCCTTCAATTAAGAATAGATAAACGCCGTTTTCAGGAATGTTTACTTTATAAATGATGGTGGTGCCTTTTTCGAAGATTCCCATATTAAAAAAAGTTTGCTGGTAAACCCATAATGCATTACCGTCATTTTTTTCTTTTGGGGAAACAATGGTTACAAATTTATTGATTTGATTTTCAATATCAAAGGATTTCTGGTCGTATCTTGGAGTAACATCTTCCTTGTCAGGAAATACCCATAGCTGCAATGTTTTTGCGGGGTCATTTTGGCTCGCGTTCATCTCGGAATGCTGAATTCCTGTTCCGGCACTCATTACCTGCACTTCACCAAAACGAATAACACCTTCGTTGCCCATGCTGTCCCGATGTTTTAGGCCTCCCTCGAGTGGAATCGTGATAATTTCCATATTGGAGTGAGGATGGGTTCCAAAACCTGTTCCTCCTGCTATGGTGTCGTCATTTAAAACGCGTAGCATACCAAATTGAACGCGCTCGGGATTGTAGTAATTGCCAAATGAAAAAGAGAAATTGGCTTTAAGCCAGCCATGATCGGCCTTGCCTCGTGAATTTGCTTCAAACAGTTTTGTGGTCATAATATTTTGATAATATAAAGTTGGAATCCAAGTTGGTTTCAATTAAAAAATTAATTTTATACAAATTTCGTGATAATAAATGATTGTTGTTGTAATGAAAGCGTTAAAACTAGTAAGATGAGTAAAATCCCTGTTTATTTTATGCCTGGATTGGCGGCCAATTCGTTAATTTTCGAAAGAATAAAATTACCGGAATCTACCTTCGAGATTCATTTATTGGATTGGGAAACGCCTAAAAAACACGAAACCTTATTGGAATACGCCAAGCGAATGGCAAAGTTGGTAACGTATCAAAAAGCGGTTTTGATTGGAGTTTCTTTTGGGGGTGTATTGGCACAAGAAATGGCGCGTTTTTTAGATTTGAGAAAATTGATTATCATCTCCAGCGTAAAATCAAATCTTGAATTACCGCTGTCAATGAAAATAGCAAAGAGCACAAAAGCCTATAAATTAATGCCTACTAGCTTGTTTCAAAATATGGATTCATTGGCGAAATTCTCTTTTGGAAATGTCCTCAAGCATCGAATCAAATTGTACCAAAAATACTTGTCAGTATTGGAAAAAATTTATTTAGATTGGGCAATTGAACAAATGGTTTTGTGGGATAGAGTAGCGGTGGACAAAAAGGTGATCCACATACACGGTGATGCTGATGCCGTTTTTCCCATAAAAAATATTCAAAATTGTATCATGGTCAAAGGAGGAACCCATATTATGATTTTAAGTAAATACAAATGGTTCAATGAAAACTTACCCAAAATTATATTGGAATAAAAAATGGCGATTAGATATTTTCTAATCGCCATTTTTTGTTTTTATATTCCTCTCCTTTGGAAGTTCC
>JBIKPM010000072.1:0-8826 GCA_044357435.1 Flavobacterium sp.
CAACGGAGTATTAAAAAAGGATGACGTTTAAAGATAAAAAACGGAGCTGATCATTAAATCTGCTCCGTTTTTTATGATTAGTAATTAGTTTATAAGGCGATTACAAAAAGGACAACAATGCCAATTCATAACTTTTTAGTCCAAAACCAAGAATAACCCCTTTGGCATTCCCCGAGATATAAGATTGATGTCTGAAGCTTTCGCGTGAAAAAGTATTGGAGATATGAACTTCTACCAACGGAGTTGTTATGGCTTTTATAGCGTCTCCAATGCCAATTGATGTATGCGTGTAAGCACCCGCATTTAGAATGATGCCGTCGTAAGAAAACCCAAATTCCTGAATTTTATCGATCAACTCTCCTTCAATATTACTTTGATAATAGGTCAATTCCAGTTGTGGAAATTTCTCTTGTAAGGAATTAAAATAATCTTCAAAAGTTTGATTGCCATATACTTCAGGCTCTCGTTTTCCTAGTAGATTGAGATTTGGTCCGTTGATGATGCTAATTTTCATACCTGCGTTATTGTTATATTTTTCTGGAACAAGAAATTAGCCTATCGCATTTTCCAGTCCATATTTTGTAAAAATAAAAAAACCGTTCCAATAAAGAACGGTTTGTCTAAAATTTATTCTTTAGAACAGAACACCTGCTGATAACTGAACTACTGAATTTTTAGTTTTTGCTTCTTTCGATATTTCGGTTAAACCTAAGCCATATCGCGCTTGAAGGAATATACTTTTGGTTACTTTTAGTCCTAATCCTCCGGCAACCGCAAAATCAAAGCTGTTGGATTTTGATAAGTCAACATTATCCTTTTCACTCAATAAGAAGGACGCTTGAGGACCAAATTCAAGGCTGATGCTTTTGCTTAAACCAATTTTAATCATGACAGGAATCGAAAGGTAGCCTACTTTATTTGTGATGTCTCCTAAAGCATTTTTATAAGTTGCGCCTTGAGTAGAATATAATAACTCAGGTTGAACAGATAATCCTTTAAATAAGCTTAGCTCTGCCACTAAACCAGCGTGGTAACTGGATATTGCCTCAGTTTGGTAATTTTTGCTGTTTAACGTAATAGTTGTGCCAGTTTGATTGGCATAATTAAGACCTGCCTTGATGCCTATTTTAATAGATTGGGCATGAACAATTGTGGATCCCGATAATAGTATTGCAGCAAGGAAAAGTATTTTTTTCATAATGATGTATTTAATTTTTTTTAAAAATAGCACTTATTTTTTTAAAAACTAAGAGTAAGTATTTTTTTATTTCGATAGGGTTGTTATTTGAATTTTAATTATGGTGCCTCCTTTGATTAATAATAGGTTTATTGTTTAGCGCATTTTGACAGGAATATGAAATTGTCATTTTTTTGATTTAATTTTTAAATGAGTCGCAAATACGGACGCCTGTAAATGTAGTATTGTTAATGAAAATGTTAATAACTATTATTCGTAAGAATTATTGCAATATAAAATTTAGATAAATTTACCAAACTAACTTTAAATAAAAAAAATATGAAAAAAATTATTTTAACTGCTGCTGCAGTTTTCGCATTTAGCTTCGCTAATGCACAAGATGGAGGATTTAAATTGGGTGCTCATTTAGGTTTGCCAATGGGTGATATTAAAGATGGGTATTCTTTAAATATAGGTGCTGATGTTGCTTATGTTTGGAGTGTCTCAGACAAATTTGATGCAGGTGTGACTACCGGTTATACAACTTATTTAGGGAAAACAATTGATTTTGGTGAAGGTAGTTTTGATGTCCCTAATGCGAGTTTTATTCCTATTGCGGCAACTGCACAATATAGTATTTCTGATAATTTATTCCTTGGAGCTGATTTAGGTTATGCAGTTGGAGCTAGTAGCGATACTGATGGGGGATTTTTATATCAACCAAAATTTGGTTACAAAGCAGAAAAAATCGAAGTTTATTTAGGATATAAAGGTATATCTATGGATGGTAGTACTGCTTCTTCCCTTAATATAGGTGTAAATTACAAATTATAGTGGTATTTACATTATAATGTATTAAACCACGCCATTGGCGTGGTTTTTTTATGACTAAAAAATACGTTACTTTGTTTTCATGAAATGAGCAATACCGTTTATTTGTCGCAAGTGCCAATGATGTTATGCGAATTACATATGACCGATAAAAAACAATAAATATCAACATATGAATTGGAAATCCTATATCAAAAGTTATCAATCGTATTTAAGAATTGAAAGAGGTTTGTCTAAAAACACCATAGAAAATTATTCTTTTGATTTGGAGCGTTTGTGTCTTTTTTTAGAAGAAAATGAAATTGCTGTTTCACCTGTAAAAATAAAGGAAGAAACCATTCAGCAGTTCATTTATAACATATCCAAACAGGTGAATCCTCGTTCACAAGCCCGAATTATTTCGGGCTTAAAAAGTTTTTTTAGTTATTTGATTTTTGAAGACTATCGTTCAGATAACCCAATGGAACTGATAGAAACTCCAAAAACAGGCAGAAAGCTCCCAGACACGTTGTCTGTTGATGAAATTGATACCTTAATTTCGGCCATTGACTTGAGTTCAAACGAAGGGGAACGCAATCGTGCCATGTTAGAAACTTTGTACGGTTGTGGACTTCGAGTGTCGGAATTGGTATCATTGAAAATTTCCGATTTGTTTTTTGAAGAAGGCTTTATAAAAATCACCGGTAAAGGAAATAAACAGCGTTTTGTTCCAATTGGGAATTTGACCCAAAAATACATTCATATTTACAAGAATAATGTACGGACGTACTTGAATATAAAGAAAGGACAAGAAGATACTTTGTTTTTGAATAGGAGAGGAGGTCAGCTTTCTAGGGCAATGGTATTTACCATTATTAAGGATTTGGCAACCAAAATAGAATTAAATAAAAATATAAGCCCACATACTTTGCGGCATTCCTTTGCCACTCATCTTTTGGAGAATGGAGCCGATTTACGTTCTATTCAACTCATGCTCGGTCACGAATCGATTACAACTACTGAAATTTATGTGCATCTGGACAGAAAGTTTTTAACCGAAGTGATGAATACTTATCACCCTAGAAAATAGTATTCAGTGTTCAGTTTTTAGTATTCAGTTTTCAGCGTATAAAAAAATGACTTGCTTAAAAAAACAAGTCATTTTTATTATAGTATTTGAGCAACTGAATTCTGCCTTCTGCAATCTGCTACCTGTAATCTGCAATCTGAATACTATTTTGCTATGTTCACTGCTCTTGTTTCTCTAATTACGGTTACTTTCACTTGACCTGGATAAGTCATTTCGGTCTGAATTTTTTGTGAAATTTCGAAAGATAAAGTAGCTGCATTATCATCGGAAACTTTTTCGCTTTCCACAATAACACGAAGTTCTCTTCCTGCCTGAATAGCATAGGCATTTTTAACGCCACTAAATCCATAAGCTACTTCTTCCAAATCCTTCAAACGTTGTATGTAAGAGTCTAAAACTTGTCTTCTGGCACCTGGTCTGGCACCTGAAATCGCATCACAAACTTGAACAATTGGCGATAACAAGGATTTCATTTCAATTTCATCGTGGTGCGCCCCAATAGCATTACAAACTTCTTCTTTTTCGCCATATTTCTCGGCCCATTGCATTCCTAACAAAGCATGTGGCAAATCACTTTCGGCATCTGGAACTTTACCGATATCGTGCAATAATCCGGCTCTTTTAGCCAGTTTTACATTCAAGCCTAATTCGGCTGCCATGATGCCGCAAAGCTTGGAAACTTCACGGGAGTGTTGCAGTAAATTTTGACCATAAGAAGAACGGTATTTCATTCTACCTACTACTTTTATCAATTCAGGGTGTAAACCGTGAATTCCTAAATCAATAACAGTTCGTTTGCCCACTTCAATAATTTCGTCGTCGATTTGCTTGGTTGTTTTAGCAACCACCTCTTCGATACGAGCCGGATGAATACGGCCATCAGTCACTAATTTATGCAAAGCCAAACGTGCAATTTCCCTACGGACAGGGTCAAAGCAAGAAAGTATAATGGCTTCCGGTGTGTCATCTACAATGATTTCTACTCCGGTTGCAGCTTCAATAGCTCTAATATTTCGGCCTTCGCGACCAATAATTCTACCTTTTACATCATCCGATTCAATGTTGAAAACAGATACACAGTTTTCTACCGCTTCCTCGGTACCTACTCGCTGAATGGTATTAATAATTATTTTTTTGGCTTCTTGTTGTGCCGTCAATTTGGCTTCCTCAATGGTGTCTTGAATATGGGACATGGCCTGAGTTTTAGCTTCAGCTCTTAAGCCCTCAATCAATTGATTTTTTGCTTCCTCAGTCGACAAACCAGAGATGACCTCAAGATGTTGTAGTTGGCTTTTGTGCATCTTGTCAACTTCCACTTGTTTCTTGTCTAAAGTTTCAATTTTGGCATTGTACTCTAGCGTTTTTGCTTCGAAATCGTCATTTATTTTTTTGGCTTTTGACAGTTCGTTTGAAATTTGGGATTCTTTATCTCGAATTCTTTTTTCAACCTCCGCCATCTTTTGGTCACGAGACAAAATTACTTGCTCGTGTTCTGATTTTAATTCGATAAACTTTTCCTTTGCTTGAAGAATTTTATCTTTTTTAATGTTTTCGGCTTCAAGATTGGCATCTTTCAAAATCGACGAGGCTTCTTTCTTTGCACTTTTTATCAAGTTGGAAATATTGCTTTTTTCTATTGTTTTGGCTATGCCAAAACCTCCCGCAATACCTCCAATTCCTGAAATAATTATTGTTAAAATGTCCATAATTTATTAAAATTTATATATAAAAAAGCCTACATTAGGTTGCTTGAATAAACTCGGATTGACAAGTTTTGAGCTAACTCACTGTTCAAGTTTTCCTGAAGAATCGGGACGTACTATAGTAGTGATGACTGGCTCATTCTAATTTGTTAGTGTTGAGTTTACCAAATATGAACTAATGTAGGCAGTATCTTAGTTGTTGTAAAGAACGTGTTTAATCTTTGAGATATTGATCTAAAGCAGCATTGATTTTTTTGATTCTCTCAATGGTTGCTTCGCCATCTATGGCATTGTCAATTTGTTTTTGTTCGGATTGTGAAGCAAATTGCAAGGCACACATCGCCAATACATCCTGCTTGTCACGAACGGCATAATTTTCTTCAAATTGCTTTATCATCACATCAATTTTTTTTGAAGCGCTTCTGAGCCCTTCTTCCTGAGACAGTTCCACCGTTAATGGATATACCCTGTCTGCAATTGATATTTTAATTTTAAGCTTTTCGTCCATATCTTTTACTAATCTGATAGCTGTGCTATACAGTAATCAATTTCACGAATTAATGAATTTATTTTAAGCTTCGTTTCTCTTTTATTATCATCACTGCCCAATAATCCGTTGGCAATTTTAAGTGTTTCATACTGCGATTTTAATGCATCAATCTCTTTAGACTGACTTTGTATGGTTTGTGTTGCATTGCTTAATTCGATTTTCAAATCTTGATTATTTTTCTCTAAACTGTTTATCTTTGTAAAAAGTTTTCCGATCTTATTTTCAAGAGTATCAATAATTTCTGCAATTACACTCATAATTTGTCCTACGTATTACTTAATCTTACAAAGTTAGTATTCCTTTTTAGTATTACAATATTTTATTTGTTTTTTTACATTAAAATATGTAACTAATTGCGGTACAGTATTTTGTATTTTTATGTTTTTTATTAAACACTTTTTTTTATCTTAGCAAAAATGTATTCAATGAGATTTTACTTATTTATCCTATTATTTTATGGTTCTCTTTTTGCACAAACAGATTATCCAAAATACTATTTTAGGTCTCCGCTGGATATTCCCATGCAGTTGTCCGGTAATTTTGGTGAGTTGAGGCCAAATCATTTTCATGCAGGTTTTGATTTGAAAACAATGCAAAGGGAAGGACTAAACGTTTATGCTGTGGCCGATGGTTATGTGTCAAGAATTAAGATTTCGACTTTCGGAAACGGAAAGGCTATCTATATCACCCATCCCAATGGGTATACTTCGGTTTATGGACATTTGCAAAGAGCTGTTGGCCCTATTGAGGATTTCATAAAAAAATCACATTATAAGGAACACTCTTTCGAAATAGAAATGTATCTGAAACCCGGGCAATTGGTGGTCAAGAAAGGACAGATTATTGCACTTTCAGGAAATACAGGGGGTTCTGAAGGACCACATTTGCATTTTGAATTTCGGGATAACCTTACTGAAAATATTATAAATCCAATGCTTTTTGGATTTGATAAAATGTTGAAGGATACTAAAAAACCCATACTATCCAGCATATATGTATACCCATTAAATGAAGCAACGACCGTCAATCAATCAAAGCGTCCTTTGTTGCTCAACCTGATGTTGCAAAAAGACGGTACCTATTTATCGGATAAAGTGATTACCAATGGGAAAATAGGCTTTGGTATTAACACTTCCGATTATGACGATGTTTCATATAACAAAAACGGCGTATATAAAGTCCAGTCTTTTTACAACGGATTGCCAAACTTTGGCTATCAGTTTAATACCTATTCTTTTGACGAAATGCGTTACATTAACGCACTTATTG
This sequence comes from Flavobacterium sp., assembly GCA_044357435.1. Lineage (GTDB taxonomy): Bacteria > Bacteroidota > Bacteroidia > Flavobacteriales > Flavobacteriaceae > Flavobacterium. Next base: position 6,600 of record JBIKPM010000072.1, read on the forward strand.
ATTATTCAAGGTATAAGAAAACCCAGCAGAGAATTCAAAAATTATTTATGAATCCCCCCTATAAGCTGAGTATAATTAAAACGGATGAATCGAATGGAGTTCTTTCTGTGGTTCCCAATTTAACATCTCTTTACCGAATCGAAGTTTCTGATTTTTATGGTAATACAACTATTGTTTCCATCCCAATAAAATATAATGTACAACCCTCCATTATTGGTCAGGAACCAGTTCTTTCCAAATATTTGATTAAGGCAAATAAGGATAACAATTTTGCTAAGGATAACATGTCAGTTTTCTTTCCTGCGGGAACTTTTTACGACGATTTTTATTTGAATTTTGATGTAAAAAATGACACTTTATTCCTTCATGACGACACCGTTCCTGCTCACTCAAATTTCACTATTTCAATTGAGGATAACAAACATTCCGAAGCCCAAAGAGAAAAATTGTTCATTGCTTTGATTGAAAGAATAAAAACGAGCTATGTCCCATCTTTTCAAAAGGGTGCTGTTTTTACTGCCAAGGTAAAAACTTTAGGGGAGTATGCCTTGGTTTACGATACGATAGCACCAAAAATTAGCATTGCAAAACCTATTGAAGGAAAATGGCTAACCGACAAAAAGACTCTTCAATTGACCATTAGCGACAGTCTATCAGGTATAAAATCCTATAATGGCTATCTGAACGGAAATTGGATATTATTCGAATATGACAATAAAACCAAAAAAATCACCCATGATTTTAGCGATGGCATTGTCGCCGAAGGTACAAATGAATTAAAAATAGTTGTTATTGATAATGTTGGAAATTCCACTACCTTTGAAACTCATTTTTTTAGAAGTCAAAAAAAATAAAAATCAACTTCCTTGAGCATAAATAAAATAATATTAGTTTTCTTTTTTTTCTCCATGAGCAGTGCGATTTTCGCCCAATCTGCTATAGTAAAAGGAGTAATTCTTGACAAAAAAAATCAACCGGTTGAAAATGCAAACATCTCTTGCTTGGGTATTGGAGTTCAATCCAATGCCAATGGTTTTTATAGTATAACTGTTCCTGCAAATAAAAAAGTAGGGATTGTCTTTTCGCATATTTCCTTAAAAAAAGCTACCATAACACTTACCTTAAAGTCAAACGAGGAATATGAGTTTAACTTGGTTATGAGCGAACAAGAAGAACAAATGGGAGAAGTTGTGATTATGGCAAACAACAAAAAAAGGGTTCAGGGAATTACAAGTATAGAACCGGAAATCATCCGAAGAATTCCTGGAGCAAATGCCGGGGTGGAAAATATTTTAAAATCCTTGCCGGGTGTAAATTCGAATAACGAATTGAGTACGCAATATGCGGTTCGGGGTGGTAACTATGATGAAAATTTGGTTTATGTGAATGAAATTGAAGTCTATCGTCCTTTTTTGATACGTTCAGGACAACAGGAAGGATTAAGTTTTACCAATACAGATTTGGTTCAAAACATTGATTTTTCGGCGGGAGGTTTCCAGGCAAAATTTGGAGACAAATTGTCCTCTGTATTGGATATTACCTATAGAAAACCGACAAAATTTGGAGCAACTCTTGAAGCGAGTTTTCTGGGTGGAAGCTTAGCTGTTGATGCGGTTTCCAAAAATAAAAAATGGTCCGCAATTACTGGGGTTAGGTATCGAAACAATAGTCTTTTGGTGAAAAGCCAAGAAACAGAAACGAATTATACACCCACATTTGTCGATGTTCAAACTAATGTAAATTTCAATGCCTTTGCCAAATGGCAGTGGAGTTTTTTGGGTAATATCTCCCAAAACAAATACCAATACCAACCCTTGACGCGTCAAACTAATTTTGGTACCATTGATGACCCCAAGGCCTTATTAATCTATTACGAAGGGCGGGAAAAGGACAAGTACAACACTTATTTTGGAGCGGTTAAATCTACTTTTGTTGTGTCAGAAAGATCTACTTATAAGTTTATCGCTTCTGCTTATCACACCCAAGAACAAGAGTATTTTGATATTTTGGCTCAATATCGTTTGGGTGAAGTGGATACTAATATTGGTTCAGAGACCTTTGGTGATGTGGCATTTTCAAAAGGAATTGGTGGCCAACTCAATCATGCTCGAAATGATTTAGATGCCCTAATTGTGAATGCAGAGCTAAAAGGATTGCATAATTGGAAAAAAAATCAATTGGAGTGGGGCATAAAATACACCAGAGAATCCATCCGTGATAGAGTGGT
>JBIKPM010000296.1:0-2977 GCA_044357435.1 Flavobacterium sp.
CTAGAAGACAAACCTTCAGTAAATTTTATTTGTTGCTTTTTTTCGATTCTTTCCGCAAGATTCAGATTGGTTTTTGCCGTGGCATATTCTTCCATGCTGAATTCATATTCGCTTTTGGCGTTAGCGTATTGCAATTTTAATTTTTGTTCCGTTTCTGTAAGTTGCGTTTTGGCTTGTTCAAATGCAATTTTGGCTTGTTGCGTTTTGGCACTTCTACCCATACTGCTAAAAACGGGTACATTTAAACCAATACCGAGATTTGAAAAATTATTCCATTTTTGCGACGGAGTAAAAAATGCAAACTGGTTAGCAAAAGCATTGTATCCAAAATTAACATTTGCCGCCAATGAAGGCAATGCTTTACTTTTTTGTAATTTGTATTCCAATTGTCTTTGTTCCTGAAAATTCAATCCCATTTGGTAATCGATATTGTTAGATACATTGAAATCTTTTTGCGAAATGGCCAAATCTAGATTGGCAACCGTCAAATCGTCCAATTGGTCCATTAGTTTCAGTTCGTCATTAATGTCAATGCCTAATGAGATTTTGAGCATATTATTGGCAATGACCATCAATCTCTTGGTGTTGTTTAAAGTACTGTTTATGGTTGACAAGGTAATTTGAAGCTGCTCTACATTTTCTTCTTCAATCAGTCCATTTTTGAATGTTTCCTTGGTGTCTGACAATGTTTTTTCTAAAATGGCTTTGTTTTTTTCTAGAATTGAGATACTTTCAGCTGCTAACAAAACATTTCCATAGGAATTGATTACCATTTCCTTGATTTCAGCATCGGTTTTTTGTTTGGCATTTTCATAGAATTTCAAATAGGTTTTTGAGGCCTGCAAGGCCACAATATAGGAACCGTCAAATAACAATTGACTTAAAGTCAGCCTTCCATTCATGTTGTGCTTGGTTCCAAAGGCTATGGTTGTTACTTCCCCTGGATTGCCGCCAAATGCACCTCCCCCGGTTACACCTTGTTGCGTGTAGGCAAAATTATTTCCGTATTCCAATCCGGCATTAATTTGAGGCAAACCAGCGGCTGTGGTTTCCCATTTTTTCTCTTTGGCGGAAGCAATATCTTGCCCAGCGTTTATTGCCGAATAATTATAGGTCAGCGCATGGGAAATAGCTTGTTCCAGGCTAAACGAATAGTTTTGAGAGTGTTCTTGTGATTTTGCGGAAAGCGCAAAAAAGAATAAAGGGATTAAAAATAGTTTTTTCATTATATAGTATGGTTTTCTAATTGTTTTTCGAGTTCGATTATTCCTTCCGGTGTTGCCATGGCTCTAGTATGGTATTCTAGCGCTTGTATTTCTAGTTTGAGCACTTCATTTTCAAATTTTGTGGTCTCATTAATGCTAAAAATAAGGGTATAATAAAATTTTATGCAATTTTCAATATTTATATTTTTTCGATACAAGCCTTGTTCAATCCCTTTCTCGATATTGAGTTTAAAAACGGTGTTACATTCTTCGATTTCTCTAGACATCACGCTTTCGTGTATTTCTGGATAATGCTTTTTTAACTGGTAGATTGGAGAGGTGTCTGACGATTGAAACATCTCTTTGAACATTTTACGGATTTCGAAATTTTCGGCAATGGCATTGTGGTTTTCGGCAATAATGGCGCTAATACCCTGATGGATTTTTTCATGGACAATTATGGTCCCTTCCTTAATAAGAAGCTCTTTGTTGCAAAAGTATTTGTATATCGTTTTTTTAGAAATACACATTTCGCAGGCAATATCATCCATAGTTACGCTCTTAAATCCTAGTTTTAGGAATAGTTCAGTGGCTTTGGATATAATTTTCTCTTTCATTTTATGGGTTTGAAATTTGAAATTTCGTTTGCAAATATAAAACGGAAACTTTAGATACCAAAATAGTTTCCAAAGTATTTTTAATTATTTAACATTTGGGAGAAGTTAGAAGATGAAAAATGGAAACTGCAAAATCAAGCCGTCGGCTAAAAGCTATAACATGCATTGTTAATTTGTGAATTATTAAAGCATCAAACTTAGGTTTGTAATGAAATATATTTCAATTATATTTGTCTAGTTAAAAGCGGTGTGCCTAAAAGAAGAAATTATTAATAAAAATAAAACTTCCAGCTTCTAACTTCTAACTTCTAACTTTTTATAATGCACTCCATTCACCAGTATCAGGCATTTATTTCAGACTATTTGCAATCGCAATCCAAAAATAAGGAGCCGAAAAATTTGTACGAACCCATAAATTATATTTTGCAGCTTGGAGGGAAGAGAATGCGGCCCATTTTAACTTTGATGAGTGCCGAAATTTTCGATACGGATTACGCAAAAGCTTTGCCGGCGGCTTTGGCAGTTGAGGTATTTCATAATTTTTCACTCGTTCACGATGATATTATGGACGATGCACCCTTAAGAAGAGGGAATGTCACCGTTCATGAAAAATGGAATGTCAATACCGGAATCCTTTCTGGCGATGCGATGCTTATTTTGGCCTATCAATATTTTGAGGAATACGAACCCACGATTTTTCTTGCTTTGGCTAAATTGTTCAGCAAAACAGCTCTCGAAGTGTGTGAAGGACAGCAGTGGGATGTTGATTTTGAAACTCGTAATGATGTTACCATTCCCGAATACCTGAAAATGATTGAATGCAAAACAGCCGTTCTTGTTGCGGCGGCCATGAAAATGGGTGCTATTATTGCCGAAACTTCACAGGAAAATGCCAATTTAATTTATGATTTCGGATTGAATTTAGGCTTGGCTTTCCAGTTGCAAGATGATTATCTCGATGCTTTTGGCAACCCGGAAACTTTTGGAAAGCAAGTGGGCGGGGATATTATCGAAAACAAAAAAACTTATTTATACCTAAAAGCAATGGAGTTTTTATCGTCAAACGAAAAAGAGGAGCTATTCCATTTGTTTTCTATTCATCCAGAAGATAATTCAACTAAAATAGAAACCGTTAAGGAGATATTTAATTCTTCT
>JBIKPM010000073.1:0-8768 GCA_044357435.1 Flavobacterium sp.
TGAAGTACATGATATTGCGGAACAATTGGAACATATCAAATCAGAAAAACTAATTAACAAACTCGATGATTTTCTGGGAAATCCAACCGAAGATCCGCATGGCGATCCAATTCCTAACGCAAAAGGGCAAATTATTTCTGTCGAGAAACAGCTGCTTTCAGAGTTGTCGGAAAATCAAATCGGAATTTGTGTAGGAGTAAAAGATTCTTCGTCTGAATTTTTGAAATATCTGGATAAGCAAGGAATTGCTTTGGGTTCCAAAATTGAAATCATCGAAAAAGAAACTTTTGATTCCTCCTTAAAAATAAAGGTAGATTCTAAGGAATTGACAATTTCCAATAAAATTGGAGGAAATATATTCGTGAAGTTGGTTTAGTTCACAAAATAGGATTATTTCCAATTCCAGAAAAGATAATCCTAACCTTCAAACGGCAGTATTCCAAAAGTAGTAAGGTAGGTTTTGAAATTTAAAAGGATGTCACCAAATAATAAAGGACTACAGAAGGTTTTCATCTATTTTTTTAATCGCTTGATAGTGGGATACAATAAAAAATCAATTTTTTTTTATTGTGGACCATTTATTTAGAGTGAAAACCCTTCTAGTCAAAATTGACATTAAACATTTTTCGATAACATAATTTACGAATATCACCTCCCCCCCTGCCATTTAAATGCCATATTGACAAAAAAATTATTAAGGTTGTAATAACAATGAATAAAATAGTTGTTTTTTTTATATTTGCACTCGAAAAGTGCATAGCGTGGTTTCCTAACAGCTTAGATTCAATTGTTAATATTGTTTACTTTTGGAAACCTATCCCAGTAATTGGGGGCAAAAAAATTAAAAGAGGTCATTTTAGTATAGTTTTTCTTTTATCAACTTAAGTATAAAATTGGGACTAACAAGAGCGAAGCTTTGTTCTTTCTTTAATTTTTCAGTTCATTTCAAGGTGAATTTACCCCCTCTTAATAGCAAGGCCTACATCCGAAATAAAAACAACCCATAGGATTTTAATTCAATCAATGACAGACATGAAAATAGGAATAACCTTTAGTGCTTTTGATTTGTTACATGCCGGACACATCAAAATGTTGGAAGAGGCAAAATCAAAGTGTGACTATCTAATAGTGGGCTTGCAAACGGATCCAACCTTGGACCGACCGAATAAGAACAAACCCATACAAACCGTTGTGGAGCGTTACATTCAATTGAAGGGTTGCAAATTTGTAGATGAAATTGTGCCCTATGCTACAGAACAGGATTTAGAAGATGTCTTGAAATCGTTTCAAATCGACATGCGAATCGTTGGCGATGAATATGCTGAAAAAGATTTTACAGGAAGAACCTATTGCGAAGAAAAAGGAATTGAACTTTATTTTAACACCCGCGATCATCGTTTTTCTTCCTCTTCTTTAAGAAAAGACATAGCCGAACGGGAAACCATTAAATAATTATGAAACACAAGAAACACGCTGTAAATGTTATTTTAAGTGGCGGTTCCGGAACACGATTGTGGCCACTTTCCAGACACGGCAAGCCAAAGCAGTTCCTAGAAATTTTTGATAAACAGTCTTTATTCCAACATACCGTTTTGAGAAATCAATCTAAAGTGGATGATTTTTTATTAATTACAAATGCTTCGCAGATTGAAATTGCCGAAAGGCAAATGCTGGAATCAGGAATAAAACCCTGCCCAAAAATAATTGAGTCAGTAGGAAGAAACACCGCTCCGGCTATTGCCTTAGCTTGTTTTGAACTTGCACCCGAAACGATATTATTTGTAACGCCTTCGGACCAAATGATTACCGACAGCGATACCTACCAACAATCGCTCAGTCGAGCGTTTGAATTGGCGGAAGAAGGATTTCTGGTTACCTTTGGCATACAGCCCAAGCATCCAGAAACCGGTTTTGGCTATATTGAAGCGGACGGTGAGTCCGTAATTTGTTTCAAAGAAAAGCCGGATTATAAAACCGCCCAACACTATGTTGCCTCAGGAAATTTTTATTGGAATTCAGGCATGTTCTGTTTTAAGGCCAGTGTTTACCTATCAGAGTTGAAAAAACTACATCCCCAAATGTATCAAACTTGCCTTGAGGCCCATCAAAATAAAAATAATTTTGAAATCCCTTTGGATTTCATGCAACGTATTCCGGACGACAGTATTGATTATGCCATTTTAGAGAAATCGAATTTGGTCAAAACCATTCCCTCCTCTTTCGAATGGACTGATTTGGGTTCCTTTGATGCCATCATTGAGTTTGCCCAAAAAAACAAAAATATAAGTGGGTTTAGTGCTATTGAAGGCACCACCAATTCCTTTGCGCTCTCCAATAAGTTTGTGGCCGCTCCCGGACTGAACAATTTGCTGGTTGTTGATACAGAGGATGCCTTGCTAATCCTCCCTGTGGGGAATAGCGATTGTGTAAAGGAAGTATATAAAAAAGTAAAAATTAGTAACCCTAATTTACTGTAAAAAACGATAAAATAGAATTCAATTATGGAACATGATATCAGACCTTGGGGTCAATATTGGGTGTTGGACGATGCCACCACCCACAAAGTAAAAAGAATATTGGTGGAACCAAAAGGGCGTTTGTCCTATCAATACCACCATCACCGTTCCGAAGCTTGGACTATTGTTTCCGGGGTAGGGCGCATCACCTTGGATGATCATATTCAAGATTACAAAGTAGGAGATACTGCTATAATTCCTCAAGGAGTAAAGCACAGAATAGAAAATCCTTTTGCCGAACCCCTTGTTTTTATTGAAGTACAACACGGAACGTACTTCGGGGAAGATGATATTGTTCGAATTGAAGACGATTACGAAAGAGCGTAAAAGAGTAACAAGAATTAAATTATAAGCAGTACAATGATCAATAAAAACGCAGTAATTTATATTGCCGGTCACAACGGCATGGTAGGAAGTGCGATATGGCGTACCCTTTCTGCTAAGGGCTATACAAACCTGATTGGCGCAACAAGCAAGGAGTTAGATCTCAGAAACCAACAAGTTGTTCGGGACTTTATCCAAAAAACAAAACCGGATGTCATCATTGATGCTGCCGCTAAAGTGGGAGGTATTTTGGCCAACAATAATTTTCCATACCAATTTTTGATGGAAAACATGCAAATCCAAAACAATCTTATCGATGCAGCCCACCATTTTGGGATAGAAAAATTTATCTTTTTGGGCAGTTCCTGTATTTATCCAAAATTAGCCCCACAACCCTTAAAGGAAGAGTATTTGCTGACGGCTCCTTTGGAACCAACCAACGAATGGTATGCCTTGGCAAAAATTACAGGTGTAAAAGCCTGTCAAGCGTTACGAAATCAGTTCGGTAAAGATTATGTTAGTTTGATGCCCACGAATTTGTACGGCACCCATGACAATTTCGATTTGACCAGTTCCCATGTTTTGCCAGCCATGATGCGAAAGTTTCACGAAGCCAAACACAACAACAATGCACCCGTAACCCTTTGGGGAAGCGGCACACCCATGCGCGAATTCCTTTTTGTGGATGATATGGCCGAAGCGGTTGTTTTTGGCTTGGAAAACAAACTTCCGGATTATTTGTACAATGTAGGAACAGGTGAGGATTTGACCATCAAGGAATTGGCCGAAACCATCCAGAAAATTGTGGGTCATCAGGGCGATATTGTTTGGGATTCAAGCAAACCCGACGGCACTCCAAGAAAACTGATGGACATTTCTAAAATGCACGCCTTGGGCTGGAAACATCAGGTGAATTTGGAAGAAGGAATCCAGAAAACATACGATTGGTTTTTAGAAAACGCCGCTACCTTCAAAGAAGTGAAAATGTAGGGAAAGGTTTAATCGGTTAGGGAAAGTTTAATCGTTTAACTGTTTAGAAAAAGTTTAATCGGTTAAAAAAGGGTTAATCGTTTAACTGTTTAGGAAAAGTTTAATCGGTTAATCAAAATATAAATGTTACAACTAATTAAACGATTAACCAATTAACCATTTAACCATTTAACCAAAAAACCGTAACCCATGAAATACAACATTTATTCTTTCGAAAAATTAGAGGTTTATCAGATTGCCAGAAAATTCAAGATAGATATAAAATTGATGAGTCAGTTATTTCCCAAAGAGGAAAAGTTTGATTTAATTAGCCAAATTAATAGAGCCTCAGCCAGTATTTCAGCTAATTTAGCAGAGGGTTCAGGGAGGTCTTCTAATTTTGATCAAGCACATTTTACCAATATGTCATTTTCAACAGGTTTAGAAACTATAGATCATTTGAATACAGCATTAGATATGAAGTACATCAATGAAGAAAAATATACGGAACTCAGAATAAAACTGGATTCTATTTTAAATAAACTCAATGCACTTTATAAATATCAAATTAATAATAAAGAAACGTTGAAGAAGAAAGTTTAATCGTTTGGGAAAAGTTTAATCGTTTAACTGTTTAGGAAAAGTTTAATCGGTTAGAAAAAGATTAATCGTTTAACTGTTTAGAAAAAGTTTAATCGGTTAGAAAAAGATTAATCGGTTAGAAAAAAGTTTAATCGGTTAGAAAAAAGTTTAATCGGTTAGAAAAAGTTTAATCGGTTAGAAAAAAGTTTAATCGGTTAGAAAAAAGTTAATCGTTAATCAAAATATAAATGTTACAACTAATTAAACGATTAACCAATTAACCATTTAACCATTTAACCTTTTAAACAATTAACCTTTTAACCATTTAACCATTTAACCATTTAACCCCACAAAACACAAATATCAATCCTATTTATATATGAGCAATACCAAACAAAAAACAGCCCTTATCACCGGAATCACGGGTCAAGACGGATCTTATTTAGCGGAATTATTATTAGAAAAAGGATACCAGGTTCATGGCGTAAAAAGACGCGCGTCTTCTTTTAACACCCAGCGTATCGATCATATCTATCAAGACCAACACGAGAATCATGTTGATTTTAAATTGCATTATGGTGACTTGACTGATTCTACAAATATCATCAGAATCATTCAGGAAGTACAGCCTGACGAAATTTATAATCTTGGTGCCATGTCCCACGTTAAAGTTTCGTTTGATTCCCCCGAATATGTGGCCAATGTGGACGGAATAGGTACTCTAAGAATTTTAGAAGCTGTTCGCATCTTGGGTTTGGAAAAGAAAACCAGAATCTACCAAGCCTCTACTTCTGAATTGTATGGCGGTTTGGCCGAAAATAAAAATGCGGCAGGATTTTACGACGAACATTCTCCGTTCTATCCTCGTTCGCCTTATGGGGTGGCCAAAATATATGCTTTTTGGATTACCAAAAACTATCGTGAAGCCTATGGAATCTATGCCTGTAACGGAATCTTGTTCAACCACGAATCGCCACGAAGAGGAGAAACCTTTGTGACCCGAAAAATTACCATGGCCACCGCCGCTATTGCTTTGGGAAAACAGGATTGTTTGTATTTAGGAAACTTGAACTCGCAACGAGACTGGGGACATGCCAAAGATTATGTGGAAGCCATGTGGCGCATCCTGCAACAAGACGTAGCCGAAGACTATGTGATTGCCACGGGAGTCACTACTTACATTCGTGATTTCGTGCGTTTTTCTTTTGCAGAGGTAGGTATCGAATTGGCATTCGAAGGGGAAAATGAAAATGAAGTGGCAAAAATAGCGGCTTGCAATCACCCGGAATACCAATTACCCATAGGTACAGTAGTGGTGCGAGTAGACCCACAATACTACCGACCAACCGAAGTCGATTTGTTGATAGGCGATCCAAGCAAGTCGAAAAGATTGGGTTGGAAACCGCAGTACGACTTGGCCGGATTGGTAAAAGAAATGGTGGCCAGTGATTTGGAAATCTTCAAAAGACGTTAGGAAAAGTTTAATCGGTTAGGAAAAGTTTAATCGGTTGACTGTTTAGGAAAGGTTTAATCGGTTGGAAAAAGTTTAATCGTTTGACTGTTTAGGAAAGGTTTAATCGGTTAGGAAAAGTTTAATCGTTTAACTGTTTAGAGAAAGTTTAATCGGTTAGAAAAAGATTAATCGGTTAGGAAAGGTTTAATCGGTTAGGAAAAGTTTAATCGGTTAGGAAAAGTTTAATCGGTTAGGAAAGGTTAAATCGGTTAGGAAAGGTTTAATCGGTTAGGAAAAGTTTAATCGGTTAACTGTTTAGGAAAGGTTTAATCGGTTAGGAAAAGTTTAATCGTTTAACTGTTTAGGAAAGGTTTAATCGGTTAGGAAAAGTTTAATCGTTTAACTGTTTAGGAAAGGTTTAATCGGTTAATCAAAATATAAATGTGACAACCGATTAACCATTTAACCAATTCACCAATTAAACGATTAAACAATTAACCGATTAACCAATTAACCGATTAACCATTTAACCAATTCACTGGTTAACCTATACAAAAAACACAGGTAAAAACAATGAACAACGAAATTGTCATATATCAATCGGAAGTGCTGCTAAATCATATAGAAGTTAGGGTTGAGGATGAAACTGTATGGTTGTCACAAATGCGGATGGTCGATTTATTTGAATCTACAAAGCAAAATATTAGTTTACATATTAATAATGTTTTTAAAGAAGGAGAACTTGATGAATTTTCAACTGTCAAGGAATACTTGACAGCTCAACAAGAAGGAGCTAGAAAAATTAAAAGAAAAGTCAAGATATATAATCTCGATGTTATTATTTCAGTTGATTGAATATTAAAAAAAAACCAAATTATGTATGGAATTAAGTGTATTTCAATCTAAAATTTATGAGATTCGTGGAGTAAAAGTGATGCTTGATTTTGATTTAGCATCTCTTTATGAAGTGGAAACAAGAACTTTGAAGCAATCAGTGCGTAGAAATGATTATCGATTCCCGGATGATTTTATGTTTCAGCTTACCAAGTTAGAATGGCAGGAGCTTATCACAAATTGTGATAAGCTACCAGAATCAATAAAATTTAGTCCGCAACCTCCATTTGCTTTTACTGAACAAGGAGTTGCAATGCTTAGTACCGTTTTAAAATCGAAAAAAGCAGTAGAAACTAATATTGCCATAATGCGTGCTTTTGTAGAAATTAGAAAAACAATCTCCTTTCAAAGTACTATTTCCCAACAAATCATGGAATTGAAAAATGACCTAGAACAACGACTTGGGGAACATGACGAACAATTGATGGAAATATATACTGTTATGGAACAATTTCTTGATGAAAAAACAGAACAAAAAAACTGGGAAAACAGAAAAAGATTGGGTTATAAATAAGGGGTATATCTTTAGAGAAAAGGTTAATCGGTTAGGAAAAGGTTAATCGTTTAACTGTTTAGGAAAGGTTTAATCGGTTAGAAAAAGTTTAATCGGTTAGGGAAAGATTAATCGGTTAGAAAAAAGTTTAATCGTTTGACTGTTTAGGAAAAGTTTAATCGGTTAGGGAAAGTTTAATCGTTTAACTGTTTAGGAAAAGTTTAATCGGTTAGGGAAAGTTTAATCGTTTAACTGTTTAGGAAAAGTTTAATCGGTTAATCAAAATATAAATGTTACAACTAATTAAACGATTAACCGATTAACCGAATAACCGCTGTAGTAAATAGTAAAGCAGTTTAAATATAAGTTTGCAAATTGAAAACTTTTTAGTATATTTGCTAAATGAAAATACTTGTTAAGAAGACTATTTTACATTATATTCATGAATATCCTGCTGCCCAAACGCAATTATTGATTTGGTATAGTGAGTTTTCTAAATACGAATTTAGTACTTTTAATGAACTAAAAAATGTTTGTGGAACCGCTAGTATTGTAAATAAAAACAGGGTTATTTTTAATATAAAAGGAAATGATTTTCGATTGGTGGTTTCTATAAATTTTTTGCAAAACGCTTGTTATATCATTTGGTTTGGGACTCACAAAGAATATGATAAAATAAATGTAACAACTGTAGCATTTGACACGACCCTATTAACGGACAAAAAAACAAAATGATGAACTGGAAAGTACTAAAAACATCCGAAGATTACCAAGCCGCTTCAATTCGAATGATGGAACTATTTCATGCTACACCAGGTTCGCCAGATGGTGATGAATTAGATATGCTTATAGTCTTGGTTAAAGATTATGATGATAAACATTACAATTTGCCTGAGCTAGATGTTTTGGAAGTTATTAAGTATAAAATGCAAGAAATGGGAATGAAGGCTAAAGATCTAGAAACTATTATTGGCAGTAAAGGACATGTATCGGCAATACTTTCAGGAAAAAGAGAAATTACGCTAAAAATGGCCCAAAAATTAAAAAATTATTTTAGCCTTCCAGCTGATGTTTTTCTTCATAGTGCTTAGTTTATTGTATAATTTTTTTGAAATTGCCAATAAACAACAGCAATTTCAAAAATCAATAACGGTAAGGCCTGTAAATTTTGTTGTTTTTGTATTTGGAAAGTTGAATTGTTTAGAAATAGTTTAATTGGTTATAAAAGTTGAATCGGTTAATCGGTTAGGAAAAGTTTAATCGTTCAGGAAAAGTTAATCGGTTAAAAAAAAGATTAAGCGGTTAATCGTTTAGGAAAAGTGTAATGGCTTAATTGTTTAAAAAAAAACACTCTTTTTGCTAAAATATAAATGTTAGAATCGATTAACCAGTTAACCAAATAACCAATTAACCCCATCATAAACGCTACAATCAAATAGTAAATCTTGAAGGCATTAGAGTTTTACAGGATTTAAATCCGTAAAAGTTGATGCTTTTCGGGATTTGAATCCGTAAAAGTTGTATTTTTGTTCTTTAT
>JBIKPM010000297.1:0-2975 GCA_044357435.1 Flavobacterium sp.
TAGAAATCAAGGAAGGAATCAAGAAGAAAGATCATAAACACGCTTATGCTTATGCACACAAAGTAAAACCCAGCCTTGATTTACTGGGACTTAATATAGCTTTCGAAGAAATTCTTCAGATTGAGGCTTGGACTAAAGCTGAAGGGGAAAAGAAAGAGATAAAAGAGACTTTTAAGAGCGTTAAGAACCAAGTGGAAGAGGCTATCAAGGAATTGAAAAAAGACTTTGGTTTGTAAAAAAATCCATTTGAAATAAAAAAAGCACTTGCTTTTAAATAAGGGTTAAGCCTTAGCTTTTCAAAATCTATTTTGGAGTAATTCCTAAATCAAAAAACCTAAATCAAAAATGAAAGCAGCCATAATTACTATAGGTGATGAAATTCTCATAGGGCAAATTGTAGATACGAATTCTGCTTTTATAGCCAAATCATTAGACAGAATAGGTGTTGAAATTTATGAAATGATTTCTATCAGTGATAGCAAACAGCATATTCTGGACACCTTTGAGAAGTTTCAAAACAAGGTCGATTTAGTCCTGATTACTGGAGGACTTGGTCCAACAAAAGACGATGTTACCAAGAAAACTTTTTGCGATTATTTTGGGGATGAATTAATAGTAAATAAAGAAGTGGAAGGGCATGTGATTGAGTTAATCGAACGTGTTATGAACAGAAAAGCTTCCCAAATTAACAGAGACCAAGCTTTAGTTCCTTCAAAATGCACTGTGCTTCATAATAAAGTGGGTACCGCACCGGGAATGTGGATGAAAAAAGAAAATACGGCATTTGTTTCGCTACCGGGTGTTCCCTATGAAATGAAATATTTGGTCGAAAACGAAATCATTCCTAAAGTGGTTCGGGAATACAAACGTCCTTATATCCTTCACAAAACAATAATTACATACGGTCAAGGAGAAAGTTTGGTTGCCGAGCGCATCGAAAATTGGGAAAATAAATTGCCCGATTTTATAAAATTAGCCTATTTACCGAGTCCTGGAAGGGTGCGATTGCGTCTTTCGGCCAAAGGAACCGATAAAGAATTTTTGGAAAAAGCCATTGCCGAAAATGTAATTTCACTATCCAAAATAATTGGGGATATCATCGTAGGATATGAGGATGATGAAACTATAGAAACAATTGTCGGGCACCTTTTGAGGCAACAAAACAAAACCATTTCTACTGCCGAAAGTTGCACAGGAGGGAAAATTGCACAAATTTTGACTTCAGTTTCCGGTGCTTCCAAGTATTTTAAAGGCAGTGTGGTGTCGTATGCAACAGAAACTAAAATTGCGGTTTTGGGACTTTCGGAAGAATTGATTAAAGAACATACAGTGGTAAGTGCGGCAGTAGTAAAACAAATGGCAATCAACGTTAAAAGAATGATGAAAACAGACTATGCCATTGCCACAACTGGGAATGCCGGACCGACGAAAGGGGATTCAAATGCTGAGGTTGGAACGGTATTCATAGCATTGGCAACGCCAAATGAAGTGATTGTCGAAGAATTTAATTTTGGCCAACCTCGTGAAAAAGTGATAGATAGAACAGTTATCAAGAGTATGGAAATGTTGCGGAAAGAAATTTTAAAAAATCTGTAATAATTTTTTGCGTCATCCGTTTATTTTTCTTTTCTTTGCACCCTGATTTTGAATAACGATAAAAGATAAGAATAATGTCAAGAGTTTGTGACCTTACAGGTAAAAGAGCGATGGTAGGAAATAACGTTTCTCACGCTATGAACAAAACTAAGAGAAAATTTTCTGTAAACTTAGTTAAAAAGCGTTTTTATCTTCCTGAAGAAGATAGATGGATTACTCTAAGAGTAGCAGCATCTACGATAAAAACAATTAACAAAAATGGAATTGCTGCAGTTTTGAAAAAAGCGCAGTCACAAGGATTTATTAAATAATCTATTCCAAAATAAAAAAATAGCAAGATGGCAAAGAAAGGGAATAGAATCCAGGTAATTTTAGAATGTACTGAACACAAAACAACAGGTGTTGCAGGGACTTCAAGATATATAACAACAAAGAACAAAAAAAATACTCCAGACAGATTAGAGATTAAAAAATTTAATCCAATCTTGAAACGAGTAACTGTTCACAAAGAAATTAAATAATAATTAGAGATTTTAAAAATCTCGAATGGTCACATTTAAGATTTTAAAATATAAATAACATTTGAATCATGGCAAAGAAAACCGTAGCATCCTTACAAACATCTTCTAAGAGATTATCAAAAGCCATTAAAATGGTAAAATCTCCAAAAACTGGTGCATATACATTCGTAGAATCTATTATGGCTCCTGAAGCAGTTGATGAATTCTTGAAAAAGAAATAATCTAAATAGCATTATATAGAAAAGCTACTTTCATTCGGAAGTAGCTTTTTTATTTTCTATATTTACCGCTTAATTTTTTGGATTATTACTTGCTATGAAATCTAATAATCTAACTATCCAATAGTCAATAAAATGAGTTTTTTTAAAAAAATATTTTCATCCGAAAAAAAGGAATCGACCTTAAACGAACAGGAGAAACAAACTTTAGATAAAGGTTTAGAAAAATCAAAAATATCTTTCTTTTCAAAGTTAACCAAAGCTGTTGCCGGTAAATCAAAGGTCGACGACGAGGTGCTTGATAATTTGGAAGAAATCCTTGTTTCTTCGGACGTTGGAGTGAATACCACCCTAAAAATAATTACTCGAATCGAAAAGCGTGTAGCTGAAGATAAATTTCTCGGAACCACAGAGCTCAATCAAATTCTTCGGGAAGAAATTGCAGGTTTACTTTCTGAAACCAATTCTGGTGAAGCCACTGAATTTGTAATTCCGACAGTGACAAAACCTTATGTTTTGATGGTTGTGGGTGTTAATGGAGTTGGCAAAACCACCACTATTGGTAAACTTGCCTACCAATTCAAAAAAGCAGGCTACAAAGTGGTTCTTGGCGCAGCCGATACTTTTCGTGCGGCAGCAA
>JBIKPM010000298.1:0-2963 GCA_044357435.1 Flavobacterium sp.
ACAGGTGTTGCTCTTGCAACTCCTTTTAGAAAAGATTTTTCAATTGATACAGAAGCATTAATAAGAATAGTAAATTTTTCTATTGATGGAGGGGTTGAATATCTGGTGGCGATGGGAACGACAGCCGAAAATGCAACTATGTCCCAGGATGAAAAGGAGTTTGTGATTCAGACCATAGTTGATACTAACAATGGAAGGTTGCCTTTGGTACTTGGGGTAGGGGGAAACAATACGATGGAAGTTGTAGAGGAGCTGAAAAATAGAGATTTATTACCATTCGAAGCAATTCTTTCAATTTGTCCTTATTATAACAAGCCAACTCAAGAAGGTATATACCAACATTTTAAAGCCATTTCAGAAGCATCTTCAATTCCAGTTATTTTGTATAATGTTCCTAGTAGAACAGGGAGCAACATGTTGCCGTCAACAGTTATGCGATTAGCAAATGATTTTAAAAACATCGTTGCTATAAAGGAGGCTGCAGGAGACATGGTTCAGGCTATGCAGTTGTTGAAAAATAAACCAAAAGATTTCCTCGTGCTTTCGGGTGACGATATGATTGCTTTGCCAATGGTTTTGGCAGGTGGATCAGGGGTTATATCTGTAATTGGACAAGGTTTTCCAAAAGAATTTTCAGAAATGATACGATTGGGATTAAACCGAAAAGTCGATGATGCCTTCAAAACACATTATCTTTTGTCGGATAGTATTGACATGATTTTTGAGCAAGGCAATCCTGCAGGAATCAAACAAGTATTCCATTCATTGGGAATAGCCGAAAATACGGTTCGTCTCCCTTTAGTAAAAGTTGATGATTCACTGGCAAGTAGAATTGATCAATTTGTCAGCAAAATAAATAAATTAGCCTAAAAACAAGGTTAATTTATTAGGTAAAAATATATTTTGTAGTAGCTAATTAAATACCTAAATTTGCACCCGGAACTTCGGTATGATTTATGTAAAGTTGGCAATAACGGATAAATCATTAAAAAAGTCAAAGAAAATGAAATTGAAGATTATTTCATCCGTTCCTATTTATAGATTCGGGTCACAAACACCAAAAAAACAATAGTAATGGTAAGTAAAAAAATAGTAACTCTATTACTTTTTGTAGTTCTTTTTTACTCTTGCAACGAATATCAAAAGGCTTTAAAAACCGAAGATGTTGCCGTTAAATTTGATGTTTGCACTAAATTGTATGAGTCAGGAAAATATTCAAAAGCAATCCGACTTTTTGAACAAATGGCGCCGTCTTACAGAGGAAAACCACAAGCTGAAAAATTGTTTTATATGTATGCACAGTCTTATTATAAATCAAAACAATACTATTTGGCTGGATATCAGTTTGAAAGTTTTGTTTCGGGTTACCCAAAAAGCGATAAAATAGAAGAAGCCGCTTTTTTAGGCGCAAAAAGTTTCTCGATGCTGTCACCGGTATATAGTTTGGATCAAACGGACACTTTCAAGGCAATTGATAAGTTACAAGCTTTTATCGATTCCTATCCAAATTCAACAAATTTACCGGAAGCCAATAAAACGCTGAAAGTATTAAATGAGAAAATTGAGAAGAAAGTATATGAAAATGCAAAGGGATACAATACCGTTATGGATTACAAAGCGGCATTGGTGGCTTTTGACAACTTTATAGCGGATTATCCTGGAACTCCATTCAAGGAAAGTGCCTTGTTTTATAAATATGATTCAGCTTTCCAATTGGCAATAAATAGTGTTCCTTCAAAAATGGCAGAACGACTAAATGTGGCTAAAATAGCCTACTCAAATTTAGTAAAATTTAAAGCCGATACCCAATATAGAGACAAAGCCGACCAAATGTTGGTTCAAATTGAAAAAAAATTACAAAATTTCACTAAATAAATTAAGCAATGGATTTAAGAAAGACAAATGCTCCAGTAAACACAATCACATACAATAAAAATGTTATTGAAGAGCCAACAGGTAATGTATATGAGGCTATAACAATTATGGCTAAAAGAGCAAATCAAATCAATTCTGAAATTAAAAAAGAATTGACTGAAAAACTAGAAGAATTTGCTACATATAATGACAGTCTTGAAGAAGTTTTTGAAAACAAGGAACAAATTGAGGTTTCTAAGTTTTACGAAAAACTACCTAAGCCACACGCTCTGGCGGTTCAAGAATGGTTAGAAGGTAAAATCTACCACAGAGAAGGAAATAAATAATATTTATAATGTCAGTTTTAAGCGGAAAGAAAATTTTACTGGGTGTTTCCGGTGGAATTGCAGCTTATAAAACAGCTACATTAGTTCGACTTTTTATAAAAGCAGGTGCGCATGTCCAAGTGATAATGACACCTGCTTCTAAGGATTTTATAACGCCTTTGACGTTATCCACCTTATCAAAAAATCCTGTTTATTCCAGCTTTTACGACCAAGACAGTGAAAACGAAAAATGGAATAGCCACGTTGAGTTAGGTCTTTGGGCAGATTTGATGGTTGTTGCGCCTGCAACTGCAAATACATTGTCAAAAATGGCAAACGGTACTTGTGACAATCTTTTAATAGCCACATATTTATCGGCAAAATGCCCCATATATTTTGCTCCGGCGATGGATTTGGATATGTACGTACATCCTTCTACTTTGGAAAGTTTTAAAAAATTAGGACACTACGGAAATATCATTATTCCTGCTGAAAGTGGCGAATTGGCAAGTGGTTTGTCAGGAGAAGGCCGAATGGCTGAGCCAGAACATATTGTATCTTTTCTAGAAGCAGATTTAGAAAGTAGATTACCACTTAAAGGAAAAAAAATACTAATTACTGCCGGTCCAACATACGAAGCTTTAGATCCTGTGCGTTTTATAGGAAATCATTCTTCCGGGAAAATGGGTTTTGATATTGCGCAAAGTGCCGCTAATCTTGGAGCTTCTGTGATTTTAGTTACTGGACCTTCTCATTTAAAAATAGAGAATAACTCAGTGAAAG
>JBIKPM010000299.1:0-2955 GCA_044357435.1 Flavobacterium sp.
CTTGTTGGGTGACAGAATTCGGATGAATGCCATCAACAATCCTCGAGTTTATATGCGTTCCTTGGCAACACGACAATCCAATTTGGCTTTGTCGAAATACGTTGCCGAAGCGATTCAGGTTATCAAGGCGGCAAAATATGACCTCATTATCCTTGAAACTTCGGGAATTGGACAATCGGATACCGAAATCACCGAGCATTCCGATGTTTCCCTATATGTTATGACACCTGAATTTGGCGCGGCAACCCAATTGGAGAAAATCGACATGCTCGACTTTGCGGATTTGGTTGCCATCAATAAATTTGACAAACGCGGTTCTTTGGATGCTATGCGCGACGTGAAAAAACAATTCCAACGCAACCATAATCTTTGGGATGCGGATTTGGACACCTTGCCGGTTTTTGGAACTATTGCTTCCCAGTTCAACGACCCCGGGATGAATATGTTGAACAAGGCGATAATGGATAAAATTTACGAGAAAACCAATTCTGATTTAAAGTCGACTTTTGAAATTTCGCACGAAATGAGCGAAAAAATTTTCATGATTCCGCCACACAGAACTCGCTATTTATCTGAAATCGCAGAAAATATCCGGAAATATGACGCAATGGTTTTAAGCCAAGAACAAGTTGCCCAGCAATTGTACGGCATTTTCAAAACGATTGAATCGGTTTCTAGTAAAATACCTGAATTGAACAAGGCGGGTATTAATGAAGATTCCGTTTTACCAACTGCTTTGGAATCAGAAAAAACCAGTGCTACGGAAGTTAGAATTTTTCTTAACTTGTTATTGAATCAATTTGACAAAGTAAAAATGGATTTGGATCCCTACAATTGGGAAATCATACTCAGTTGGAGCGAAAAAATTAATAAATACAAAGAGCCCTTTTACACCTTTAAAGTTCGAAACAAAGAAATCAAAATAGAGACTCATACCGAGTCACTTTCGCATACTCAAATTCCAAAAATAGCTTTACCAAAGTATAAGGCTTGGGGCGATATTTTGCGATGGAATTTGCAGGAAAACGTGCCGGGGAAATTCCCTTTTACCGCTGGATTGTATCCGTTTAAAAGAGAAGGGGAGGATCCTTCCCGAATGTTTGCTGGCGAAGGAGGGCCAGAACGAACCAACAAGCGCTTTCATTATTTGAGTGCGGGTTTGTCGGCAAAACGACTTTCCACTGCTTTTGACAGCGTGACTTTATACGGAAATGACCCACACATTCGTCCTGACATTTACGGAAAAATTGGTAATGCCGGAGTTTCTATTTGTTGTCTCGATGATGCCAAGAAACTGTATTCCGGTTTTGATTTGGTAGATACCATGACTTCGGTGAGTATGACCATTAACGGGCCTGCGCCAATGATGTTGGGCTTCTTCATGAATGCCGCCATCGACCAACGCTGCGAAATTTACATTAAGGCACATCACCTGGAAGAAGCCGTTGAAGAAAAAATAAAGGAAATTTACACTAAAAAAGGAACGGAACGTCCGCAATATCAAGGTGATTTACCGGAAGGAAATGACGGTTTGGGGTTGCTGCTTTTGGGCGTGACCGGCGACCAAGTATTGCCTTTGGAAATTTATAATGAAATAAAAGCCAAAACACTTTCCAAAGTTCGCGGAACGGTTCAAGCAGATATTTTGAAAGAAGACCAAGCACAAAATACCTGCATTTTCTCGACTGAATTTGCCTTGCGATTGATGGGAGACGTTCAGGAATATTTCATTATCAATAAGGTGAAAAACTTTTATTCGGTTTCCATTTCGGGTTACCATATTGCCGAAGCAGGGGCAAACCCCATTTCACAATTGGCCTTCACGCTTTCCAACGGTTTTACCTATGTGGAATATTTTTTGGGTCGTGGCATGAAAATCGACGATTTTGGGTCTAATTTATCCTTCTTTTTCTCGAACGGAATTGATCCCGAATATGCGGTAATTGGTCGTGTGGCCCGGAAAATTTGGGCGAAAGCCATGAAAAACAAATACGGGGCCAACGAAAGAGCGCAAATGTTAAAATACCACATTCAAACTTCGGGTCGATCGCTTCATGCACAGGAAATTGGTTTTAATGATATCCGAACCACTTTGCAAGCTTTATATGCGATTTATGATAACTGTAATTCCTTGCATACCAATGCGTATGACGAAGCCATTACCACGCCGACGGAGGAAAGCGTGCGCCGTGCAATGGCAATTCAACTGATTATAAATAAGGAATTAGGTTTGACCAAAAATGAAAATCCCATTCAAGGTTCCTTCATTATAGAAGAGCTGACCGACTTGGTGGAAGAAGCCGTTTTGCAGGAATTTGACCGAATTAACGAACGTGGCGGAGTTCTTGGTGCCATGGAAACGATGTACCAAAGAAGCAAGATCCAAGAAGAAAGTTTGTATTACGAAACCCTGAAACATAACGGGAAAATTCCAATTATTGGCGTGAATACGTTTTTGAGTTCGAAAGGTTCACCCACTATTATTCCTGCCGAAGTAATTCGTGCCACCGAAGCAGAAAAACAATATCAAATTAAGATGTTGGCAAACTTGCAGCAGTCCAATCTAGATAAAGCAAAGGAATATTTGGGAAGACTTCAAGAAGCAGCCATAAAAAACGAAAATATGTTTGAACACTTGATAGAAACTACTAAAGTTTGCTCTTTAGGGCAAATCACGAGTGCCTTGTTTGAAGTTGGCGGACAATATAGGAGGAATATGTAAGCAGAGAACCACTTTTTGCACCGCAAAAAGTGTGTGAATCGCTTATCCGGCTTGAAGGCGGGATCCCAGAGAATCACTTTTTTCACCGCAAAAAGTGTGTGAATCGTTTATCCCGCTTTAAGGCGGGATTGCTATTAGATATCAAAAATTTAAGTTGGACTATTTTAGCTTCCTAAAAGAATAACTAATTGAAAAAATAGCTCTTTAATAGTTGTTTTTTACGACTTATTTTT
>JBIKPM010000300.1:0-2954 GCA_044357435.1 Flavobacterium sp.
TCTACTGTTTTTATCCTATTGTTAGACAGAAAAATTATTGTATCTGACCCTCCAATTCCAGGATTATAAATAATTTGAATATTGCTACCGTTGACAGTATAGGTTCCGTTGTACGAATTATTATCTATAATTTCAGTATCAGGACCGTCACCAGTAACTGCACAAGTTGTAGGATTATATGTCAAATTCAAAAATACATTTTTATGTGACGTGCTCAATGTAAAGGTGTTTGTCCCAAAAATTAAAGTCTCGTTTAAAATAGTATTTTTTCCAATAACTATATTTGGGCAATCCGAATTAGAATAATTTTCAAATTGTCCAACTGGTATGCCAGCTTGGGATTCCAATTTCCAAGTCCCGACAAGAGGTAGTGTGGTATCAATTTCCCTCTTTAGGGATACAAGTTTTACACTCACACAACCATTGGCATCTTTTATGCCAACCACATAACTACCGTCTTTATATTGATTAGGGAACACTTGACTTTGTTGAAAACCGGAAGTTACCATACAAGTGTGTGGAGATTGCCCTCCTTCGACTTCAGAAATCATAATACTACCCTCAGCATCCATCGAGGCTCTAAAAGTCATGTTAGTATTAACGCAACTTGAGGTTTGCAAGTTTGGTGTAGGATTACCGGTAGCAGACACCGGATTGATGATTGGTGTTTTTACTGGAGGTTTAGAACTTGAAGCAGTATAATCTAATTCTGCAGCTCCCAATTTTGGAATAAGGAATAATAAAACAGCTCCAACGGCTGCGGTAGTTACTATTGGCGCTGCGACAGCTGCTGCTATTACCGTTGCTGATGCCTTTATCAATCCTGACACTATTGGGACTATAATTTTTACTGTTACAAAACCTATTGTACAGGCTTGTAATATTAATTTGAAACCGTCATTGCCACCTCCTCTATTTGCAAAAAAAGGATTTGATGAAGCTACCGTATTATTGGTTTCTACCCTCGCTGCATACAATAATTCAGAGGTCTTATTTTCCCAATTGTAATTGTAATAGGAAAGATTATAGGCATTGGACACACCTTCTATATAATCAAATTTCAATACCACAGGCGATTTCACTCCTTTAACAGAAAAATAGGAGGATGCTAATCTATTGGTCAAAGGGTCTATAATTAAATTAACGATAGTATCATTATTTGCTTTTTGATACGTTAATGTTCTTATTTCACTAGGATTGTTTTCGGAATCAAAAGCTCCATAAAAATTTAATGTTCCTTTCGAGTCTGTATTTTGTGCCTGCAATGCATCGGCATTTGCATCTCCAGTCTCGTTTTTATAAACCGTAAATGCAGATGTTGTAGGTTCATTAACTTTGGTATCTTCTTTAGAACAGGAATTTAAAAGTACAGATGCAATAATTGCAAATAATAAAAGTGATAATTTTTTCATGATAGGTAAGTTTTAAATTATGGGGTAATTTCTTTGATGCATCGTACTGATAATCCGTCTTTTTTGATGTCCCAAGATGTTTGAACTTTTTCATCAACAAATGTCAATAAAATAGAGTGCGCATAGTTATTTCCACCTTCTACATTTGTTGCTGACCACCAAAAGCCATCATCACCTATATACGAAAAAGCACTATATGTATATAGACCTCCTGGCGATGCTGAAAAACTACTGCTATTGGTGCCTCCTGTATTTGGGCTGTGCCATAAGTTGGTTGATTTCATTTTAACTCCAGCAATACTTTCACCACCTAAATAAGAAATCAAAACATCCCAATCATTTTCAGTGGGGATTTTATATCCTTTTGGAGCCAAACCTCTAGGGTCATTTACCGCATACCAGTTGTATAATTTGCCATAGGTTTTTCCTTTGTTGGCATCATTTTCATAATAACACCAGGCTCCTGTTTTTAAATTATTCCAATCGGTTGCGTTTGTTACCTGGGGAATAATTTCGCCATTTTTGTAATGACTTACATTTAAATTTTGTTGTAACCATGTTTGGGTACCTATATTAACAGCTTTATAACCATTGCCGTCTATATCTGTTAAGTCTGGATTTTTGATTTCGTTAAGGCTTGAATCCTCTTTTGTGCAGGATATTAACAAACCAAAATATAATAGTAATAAAAAGGATTTAGGGTGCTTCATAGAACAACTGTTTTAATTTTTAAATTAGTTTTACTGCTTAATAAACTTTTTAGTTATTGTTTTACCATCAATAGTAGTATGTAAAAAATAGATTCCTGAGGTTAGTTTTTTGATGTCTAAATTGTTATTATTAAACTGTGGTGTTAAAACTGTTTTACCAGTAATGTCCCTAATTGTGATTTGATTAATTGTTTGATTGTTTGTAACGGTAAGTTGTAAGGTGTCTGTGGCAGGATTTGGGAAAATATTTAAACCATCATTAAATTTAAAATCAGCAGTATCTAAAAAGCCACAACCACCATTAGTGGTGTCTTGCATATTCCAACTAATTTCGTAAGCGTTGCAGCAAGGATAATTAGATGCGAATAACTTAGACATAATTAATTGCGCATAATACGTTTTGTCTGGTGAGGCACAGTCTATTTCAAAGGTTTGATTGTTTGCAGTTAACGCTTTCGTATTTAACCCACTAAATCTGCCGTTAGTGTCTTTTACATAAAAGTTTATAAAGTTTTCTGGCACCTCTACTTTCTCTTTAAAACTGATTATTAATTTTCCGTTTTTAGAAGGTACAATTTTGTAAAAATCTTCAGAATCTTTTGGAAGAGGCCCCACACTAATTCCACCATAACCAATAGTTCCATTCATTTTTGTATTTTCTGATATTTCCGTAGCTTCATCAAAGGTGTTATTAGGCTCCATATCGTCTTCATCTATAGATTCCTCAATAGTATAATTTAATTTATATGAATTTAAACCGCTAGCAGCAAAAACATAAAACTCATCACCTTTATCTACACAATACACTTTTAAAGTAGATTTAGTATCCGCT
>JBIKPM010000074.1:0-8714 GCA_044357435.1 Flavobacterium sp.
TAGTACATGGTGTAGGGGGAAAAATTATTAAAGGGATGACGCCCAACCAGCAATTGTTGGTTGATACGATGAACAAAAACGATATGGTTTTCGCCGTTGGTCCAGCGGGTACCGGAAAAACCTATACTGGTGTTGCCATGGCGGTAAAGGCCTTGAAAGAGAAACAAGTCAAGCGAATTATTCTTACCCGTCCAGCTGTTGAGGCAGGTGAAAATCTTGGATTCCTTCCTGGGGATATGAAGGAAAAACTCGATCCTTATATGCAACCTTTATATGATGCGCTGCGAGATATGTTGCCTAACGAAAAACTCGAGGATTATATTTTAAAGGGGATTATCCAGATAGCTCCATTGGCTTTCATGCGCGGACGAACACTAGATAATGCCTTCGTTATCCTTGACGAAGCCCAAAACACCACCCATTCCCAAATGAAAATGTTTTTGACCCGTATGGGAAAAAGCGCCAAATTTATGATAACGGGCGATCCTGGACAGGTTGATTTGCCGAGAAGAACCATTTCAGGTTTGAAGGAAGCTTTGTTGGTTTTGAAAGACGTTGACGGGATAGGGATCATTTATTTGGATGACAAAGATATTGTGCGCCATAGACTGGTCAAAAAAGTCATCGATGCTTACAAGCAAATTGAAAATACAGATTAAAGTGCAGTACGCAGACAATTAGGTTTTAAATTTTACATAAAAATAAAATCAGCTTAAACTTTACGCCTAGGTTTTCTTTGTGTATTTCTTCGAAACAACCTATTTTTGCACCACAAGGTCGGTGGAAAGAACTGACGAAGTAAAAAATCAACTAACAATAACAATGAACACAATTACAACAACAAACTTTAATTTTCCCAATCAGAAATCAGTTTACAGAGGAAAAGTAAGGGAGGTTTATAATATCAATGATGAGCTTTTGGTGATGGTAGCCACCGATAGATTATCCGCTTTTGATGTGGTTTTGCCAAAGGGAATTCCATATAAGGGGCAAATCCTAAACCAAATAGCCACCAAATTTATGGAACTGACTCAAGACATTGTTCCGAATTGGTTACTTGCGACCCCAGATCCTAATGTGGCCGTTGGTTATTTATGCGAGCCTTTCAAAGTGGAAATGGTAATTCGGGGTTATGTTTCAGGTCATGCCGCTCGTGAATACGCTTTGGGTAAAAGAAAAATTTGCGGCGTGGCAATGCCGGAAGGATTAAAAGAAAACGACAAATTTCCAACACCTATAATTACGCCTACAACGAAGGCAGATAATGGGGAACACGACGCCGATATTTCGCGTGAGGATATTTTGTCGAAAGGAATTGTAACAGAAGAAGATTATTTGGTTTTGGAAAATTATACTCGGGCATTATTTCAAAGAGGAACAGAAATTGCTGCGAGTCGCGGATTGATTTTGGTAGATACCAAGTATGAATTTGGCAAAACTAAAGAAGGAAAAATTGTCCTTATCGACGAAATTCACACACCTGATTCTTCCCGTTATTTCTATTCAGAAGGGTATCAAGAAAGACAAGATAGAGGAGAAGAGCAAAAACAATTGTCCAAAGAGTTCGTTCGACGCTGGTTAATCGAGAATGGTTTTCAAGGACTGGAAGGTCAAAAAAT
The DNA here is from genome assembly GCA_044357435.1 of Flavobacterium sp. Classification (GTDB taxonomy): domain Bacteria; phylum Bacteroidota; class Bacteroidia; order Flavobacteriales; family Flavobacteriaceae; genus Flavobacterium. The sequence goes on from JBIKPM010000074.1 coordinate 1,620, forward strand.
CCCCGAAATGACCGATGAATATATTGAAACCGTTTCAGAACGTTATATAGAATTATACGAGAAAATTTTAGGTGAAAAATTCGTAAAAGCGGATGTTTCCAACATCTACGAACGAATAGAGAAGAATGTTTTGGCCTATTTACAGCGTTAATAAAAATAGAATTATTTAAGTATAAAGCCGCAATTCTAATGTGAATTGCGACTTTTTTTTATTTCTAAACCTTCTGTAATTCTAAAATTGAAATAATTTTTTCTACTTCAGGTTTTTAATTTTTTTTTATAACTTTTTGAAATACAGTTATTTATACCGTAAACAAAAAAATGAAATTTGCTGCTTCAAAAAACATTCAAACCGACTTTGTTCTAAAAGGAAAAGCGGGTATAAACGAAACGTAACGAAAAATTACGGCAAAAGCCATTAAAAGAGAAAGAGCCACACGATTAGTGGGAACTTTCGGGAACGAGAAAGATCACTACAACTTTCGCAAAATAAAAACTCGAACCAAAGCCATAGAAATCCTTTGGATTTTCTTCGGAATCCACACTGCAAACGCTCTAGAAATTGGAAGGCGAATCCAAAAAAAGACCTAAAAAAGTAGCTTAAAAAAATAAAAAACCTTTTTTTGATGGGATAACTATGCCTTGACCTTATTTAAAAAGGAGTTTTGACAACTCAAAAAAACAAGTTTTGACAAAAAAACACCAATTGATTTTTTTCAATTGATGTCTCTTGCTTTCTTATCAAAAATATTGCTTACTTCTGAATTTACCTCAACACCAGTTTATCATTCATTTTTTCAAAATATGCTCCTATTTGCAAAGGTATTAATTGACAACGCATCTGAAACCCAAATGTTCCATTGACGAATCCGGTGAGCTTTTCATTCTGGCAGAAGCTCGATAGCCACTGCAATAGGATTCATTACATAAAAAAGACCCTCCACGCATCACTCTTTTTGCCACCAAAGGTTCGTCAGGATCATAACTTTTTAAAGGTCCTTTGGGATTGATTGCTGTTTGTACTTTTTCGAATTCATTGTAATAGTTATAAGTATAGTTGTCAGCACACCACTCCCAAACATTGCCGGCCATATCATACAAACCGTATCCATTTGGTTCAAATGATTTTACAGGAGCTGCTCCAAAAAAGCCATCGGTAACATCATTTTTATATGGAAAAATTCCCTGCCAATAATTACATTGTTTTTTTTCGTCCACCACACTATCATTACCCCAAACGTAGGTGTTTTTTTCTAAGCCTCCTCGAGCGGCAAATTCCCATTCGGCCTCTGTTGGTAATCGTTTTCCGGCCCATTGACAATAAGCGTTTGCATCATCCCAACTAATATGAACCACCGGTAGATTTTCTTTTCCAATAATATCACTGTCAATGCCTTTTGGATGCTTCCAATTGGCTCCATGCGACCAGCTCCACCACTGACTGTAATCTCGTAAACTAACCTCGCCTTCCGTCGGTACAAATACAAGAGACGCCGCTTTCAAAGTTTCAGCTTCCGGTTTTGGTGTGTCTGATGGTAATTGTTTTTTTAGATCCTCCCAATTAATATCTTTCTCCGCTGTGGTAATGTAGCCCGTTGTAGCAACAAATTTTGCAAATTGCGCATTGGTCACCTCTGTAGCATCCATGAAAAAACCATCCAATTTCACGGCATGTTTTGGAAATTCATCCTGACGTGCCTGATTATTGTCACCTCCCATACTAAAGGTCCCACCAGGAATCCAAACCATGCCTTCTGAATTTTTCACGCTTGGCCTTATCTCTTCTTTGTGCACAGTAAATTTTGAATTGGGTTTCGCCCCAAATCTATTGGGAACGGCTGCCGTGCAACAAGTTTTTACAGTGGTGACCTTTTTTTTAACGCCATTCTTATTAATCGTTATTTTTTGGGTGGATGGTTTCATTTGCGCATTTGTACCTAAACTTAGTATCAAAAAGAGACTTAAAATGATGTTTTTCATTATTAAATTCATTTATATTGAGTGTTATTATTCGATGTTTTAAAGTATAATTCCTTTGTCTGTTTTTACTTTTTTACTTGCTTTTTCAAAAAGGCAAGCATTTTAGCCTTTAAATCCTTGGCAACCGCTTTGTATGATGCTTAGTCAGCAACATTTACCGTTTCGTTTGGATATTTGGCTTAGTCGTATTTCAGTACCAACAATTAAATCAGCATTGAAAACTTGTTAACTTCTGAAATCATTGGTCATCCAAATCGTATATTGGTATCTTTTATCTCTAGGAGAATACCCCATTACTTTTGAAGAAGCGTAGCTTTAACGTTCGGTTTTACTTTGTGTCCCGCTTCGAGGGTATTGACTGACAGAAAAATATTTTACCGATTTAGCCGTTTTTGTTCATCAATGACTCTAGTCTTTTTCCGTACAATGTTTCAGGGATTTTAACTCCTGCCAAATCACATAATGTTGGAAAAATATCCACAAATTCCTTTGAAGCAGTAGCGGTTGCAGCAGCAATTTCCGGAATGGAAATAATCATTGGAGTACGAGTTGCTTGTTCAAAATTGGTGCGCTTACACCAAAGATTGTGGTCGTCTAAGTGCCATCCGTGTTCACCCCATAGAACAATTACCGTATTTTTTGTTAATCCTAACGCATCTAATTTATCCAATAATTTCCCCACTTGGGTATCAGTATAAGATACTGCAGTATAATATCCGTGTCGTAATTCTTTCTGTTTGTTGATTGGCAAAGTCAAACTGAAGTTTTTTTGATCTGTAAATGACAATAAAGGTGGAATATCAGTATAAGCTCTGATTTCACCTGCGTTTTGATAGGTAACGTCAACACTGTTTTTTGATTTCTCCTGAAAAGGAGCCACTGGCATATCTTCTCTTTTGTATAAATCCCAATATTTTTTGGGATCTACAAATGGCAAGTGTGGTTTGGAAAATCCAATAGCAAAAAAGAAAGGTTTTGTGTCCGACTTCAATTTCTCCAATATTTCTATAGCCCTTAACGCATTAGCACCATCATTGTAGGCATTGTCAGGTACATCCACAAATTCAAGTGACGGTTTTACTAATTTTGAAACATAATCCTCCAATTCCTTATCAGTAAGTCCTTTGTCTTGACCTTCTTTTGTGAATTTTTTAGCCAACGCTTTCGTTTCAGGCAATTGATATTCGCCTAAAATAGGCATTCCTATTTCTTTGGCATAATATTTTTCTTCGGTTTTGAAATAGTTGTCATGCGGTACACTCCAAGAAGGGGCATTCATTTTTTTGTCAATACATCGATAATCGTAAATTTCGCCTATTTCTTGTGTACTATATCCCTGGCCAATTAAATATTGGGGTAAACTCAAAATTTCTGGATTGATGTCGCGCATTTTGGTTTTTAAATCCCATACTTGGGTATAATCAGGACGTTTCCCAGTCATTATGCTGGCTCTTGTTGATTCACAAACCGCTTGTTGACAATGGTTATTCATAAAAACGGTTCCCATTTTAGCCAATCGGTCCATTTTTGGGGTTTTAACCAATTTATCGCCATAACAACCCAAAATTGGTTTTAAATCATCTATGGAGATGAACAAAATATTGGGTTTTGTTTTTTGCTGTGCTAAAATTGAAGTAGTAATTGCCATTGCAAAAGAAATGATAAGTAAAAGGAATGCTTTGTTGCTTTTATTCATTAGTTTGTTCGTGAATTTTTAATACTTTAAAATACTGTTTTTCTAAGAATGCTTTTATTCAAAAAGGTTTAAAGAGAAGATGTATTGAATTATTTCTGTTTCAAAATTACAAATTGTATCGATACCGATAAAACCAGATTCCGCATTAGAAAATAATCATTAAATGGTGGTTTAAAATGGTAAATATAACGAAAATTTTTATCTTCTTGGTTTTCATACCTGTCAGGTATGAAAACCAAGCAGATTCATATTCCAGATTATATATCCAACAACTATGATAAATTACTCTCCAATCAATACCTCCAAAATACGAATCGCAGCCTCGCTAATCTTTGTTCCGGGACCAAAAATGGCAACAACACCCGAGTCAAACAAATATTGGTAATCCTGCGGAGGAATCACGCCACCCACAATCACCATAATGTCCGGACGACCGTATTTTTTGAGTTCTTCGATGACTTGCGGGACGAGGGTTTTGTGCCCTGCCGCGAGCGATGAAATACCCAGAACATGCACGTCGTTTTCCACGGCCTGCTTGGCAACTTCTGCGGGCGTTTGAAAAAGGGGACCTATATCCACATCAAAACCCAGATCGGCATAACCGGTAGCGACTACTTTCGCACCGCGATCGTGACCGTCTTGCCCCATTTTGGCAATCATGATTCTAGGACGACGCCCTTCCTTTTCGGCAAATTCGTCGGCTAGTTGTTTCGCTTTCTCGAAGCTTTTGTCGTCTTTCATTTCTTTGCTATACACGCCACTAAAGGATTTAATTTGTGCTTTGTATCTTCCAAAAACAGTTTCCAGCGCCACACTGATCTCACCAAGAGTAGCTCGGTTTCTAGCGGCTTCAATGGCCAATTCGAGTAAATTACCATCTCCGGTTTTGGCACAAAGGGTTAATTTGTTAAGTGAAAGTAGTACTTTTTCAGTATTTCTGTTGGCTTTAATTCGGTTTAATTGTTCTAGTTGTTGCTGGCGGACTATGTGGTTGTCAACATCCAGAATTTGCAGGGGATTTTCCTTTTTTAATTGGTATTTATTTACGCCAACAATGATGTCCTGGCCGCTATCGATTCGGGCTTGTTTTCGGGCTGCGGCTTCCTCGATGCGCAGTTTCGGAATGCCGGCTTCAATGGCTTTGGTCATGCCGCCTAATGCTTCGACTTCTTCAATGAATTTCCAAGCATTTTGCGCTATTTCGTGGGTCAAACGCTCCACATAATAACTGCCTCCCCACGGATCGACAGTTTTGGTAATTTTGGTTTCTTCCTGTAAATAGATTTGGGTGTTTCTGGCAATTCTTGCCGAGAAATCGGTGGGCAAAGCAATGGCTTCATCCAAGGCGTTAGTGTGTAAGGATTGTGTTCCTCCAAAAACCGCCGCAGTCGCTTCAATGCACGTTCGTGCCACATTGTTAAAAGGGTCTTGCATGGTCAAACTCCAACCCGATGTTTGACAATGCGTTCGCAAGACCAATGATTTAGGATCTTTTGGATGGTATGGTTTGACCAGTTTTGCCCAAATCATTCTCCCTGCACGCATCTTGGCAATTTCCATGAAATGGTTCATCCCGATACCCCAAAAAAACGAGAGGCGAGGGGCGAAGTCGTCGATTTTCATTCCTGTGTTCAGTCCGGTTCTGATGTATTCCAACCCATTGGCAAGGGTGTATGCCAACTCAATATCGGCAGTGGCTCCCGCTTCCTGAATATGATAGCCCGATATTGAAATCGGGTGAAATTTCGGCATTTTCTGGCTGGTGAATTCAAAAATGTCGGCAATGATTTTCATTGAGGGCGCAGGAGGATAAATATAGGTATTGCGCACCATAAACTCCTTCAAAATGTCATTTTGTATGGTTCCTGAAAGTTGTTCGGGTTTTACGCCTTGCTCTTCGGCAGCGACAATATAGAAAGCCATAATGGGTAAAACGGCACCGTTCATGGTCATGGAAACCGACATTTCGTCAAGCGGGATTTGGTCAAACAACACTTTCATATCTTCGACAGAATCAATGGCGACTCCCGCTTTCCCCACATCACCCACTACGCGTTCGTGATCCGAATCATACCCGCGATGCGTGGGTAAATCGAAGGCCACAGAAAGTCCTTTTTGTCCTGCGGCCAGGTTTCTTCTGTAAAAAGCGTTGCTTTCTTCGGCGGTCGAAAATCCTGCATATTGCCGAATTGTCCAAGGGTGACGCACGTACATCGTGGTATGGGGACCCCGTAAATTTGGAGCAAAGCCTGCTCCAAAATCGAGATGCTCCAAATTTTCTATGTCTTTTTCGGAATAGGTGGAGTGAAGCGCAATGCCTTCGGCAGTCAGAAGGTCTTTGGGTATTGGGTGTCGGGTGTCGTACAAAAGATTTTTACCTTCGGCTTTAGACGTTGTACCAATCAACTTAATATGTCGCAGATTTTTACGCATTATTTTTCAATAATTTTGAAAGTCCATTTCCTGTTAGAACGGTTTGGATTAATGCTCTCCAACAAACCCGCTCCGATTGTGGTGCCCGAACCTGTGATAAATAGTAGAAACGCATTATTGCCCCCAGTTTTTGCGGCCACTAATGAGGCACTCACGGTTGCCAATCCAGCAATTAAAACCGCAGTTTTGACGGTCCCTAAAACTGCAGGTTGCCTTTTTATACTTTGTATACTATCTATTTTTATGGATTGATTGCCTATAAGAATAGTTTGGTTGTCTGAAAAATGTAATCTTCCAATGTATTTTTTCTCATCCAACGTTCTTATTTTGAGTCTTTGATTCTCTGTGAAAATCCTAGTTTTACCATTGTTTCTATTGGTGATTTCAATTGCCTTTTGCTGGGAAAAAGCCGTTAATACGGTTAAAAAAAACACTAAATAAAGGATTTTTTTCATGGTGGTAGGTTTAGTTAATTTCTGCTTGGAGTCTTTCTTGTTCGATTTTTTCGGACAACCGTCTTTCAATTATGGGGGTAATCAAAGTTTTTCGGGGTTTTATTTTTACGAAAGGGAATAGTTCCAAATCGTCCTTCATACGATCGTTTTTATTGGGGTGTTTGTTGGTTCCCAAGAGAATTTCTTTTCCGGCATCGAACAATCCTTGTTCCTTGTCAGCACTTTCTTGGATTTTTCTTTTGATGATTCCCTCGTTTAATTGTTTCAAAAAACCGCCTTGAGCTTCGATATCATGGAATAAAGCCAAAGCTTTCTCTGCTAATTGTTGGGTCAGGCTTTCGATGTAATAACTGCCATCAGCAGGGTTATTGACTTTGTCAAAATGGCTTTCGTGTTTGAGAATCAGCAATTGATTCCGGGCGATGCGGTCACCAAATTCATTGTCTTTGTGGTATATCGCATCGTAAGGTAGGTTCGCAATGGCATCGGCACCCCCCAGAATGGCGCTCATACATTCGGTGGTGGTGCGCA
>JBIKPM010000301.1:0-2951 GCA_044357435.1 Flavobacterium sp.
TAAAGGTACTAGCGACTATGTTTGGGCATTACAAGATATCAATTTTGAGGTGGAACGAGGTGAAGTGCTGGGAATTATAGGTAAAAATGGAGCGGGAAAATCAACACTATTAAAAATATTGTCTAAAGTTGTTGCCCCAACAACTGGAAGTATCAAGTCTCGAGGTCGCATCGCTTCTTTACTCGAAGTAGGCACAGGTTTTAATGGCGAAATGACAGGAAGGGAAAATATTTTTCTGAATGGTGCCATTCTAGGCATGACCAAAAAAGAAATTACCGCCAAGATTGACGCCATTATAGATTTCTCAGGTTGTGAGCGCTATATAGATACTCCTGTAAAGAGGTATAGTAGCGGAATGACGGTGCGATTAGCTTTTGCGGTAGCTGCATTTCTAGAACCTGATATTTTAATAATTGATGAAGTTCTAGCTGTGGGTGATGCTGAGTTTCAGAAAAAAGCCATTGGCAAAATGCAGGATATTTCTAGAACAGGAGGAAGAACGGTTTTGTTTGTGAGTCATAATATGGCAGCAGTGAAACAGTTATGTACTAAGGCTATTGTATTGGAATATGGGTCAGTAGTTTTTGAAGGTGATGTAGATAATGGAATTGATTTCTATTTGAATTCAGAAAATGATAGTTTTGATGATAATGCAATTAATGAATTTATAAAAAATCAAAATGATGATTTTTTTGTTTTGAAAAAAGTTTCTTTACACCAAGATTTTTCTTCTGAAAATAATTTTTATACCAATAAAGATATTTTTATTACTATCGAATATGAAGTAATTAACGATATTCTCGGTTTAAGAATTGGTTTTGATTTAGTTGATTTAGCAACAGGTGTTGTGATTTTTAGATCATTTCAGGATGATTTAGAAAGAGCCATACAAAAAGTAAGTAAAGGTATTTATACTATTCGAACTATAATACCTAAAAATTTTTTAAAAAACGGTATATTCGGAATCAAATTAGCAATAGGAATTCACAATATTCGATGGATTGTTTTTGATGATAATCTAATGATGAGATTTAACATAACTAATGTTGATGGGTTGAACAGTGCCTTTACTGATTCAAGACCTGGATTTATTATGCCTCAATTGGATTGGCAAATTTTAGATAAATAAAAAGCGAAAATGAAATTTTTTTTTAAAAGACCGTTTTATAGCATTGCAGGTAAGATTTCTAATATAATGAGAGATTTTCAAAAGCAAGAAGATGAAAAAATAATTCAAGCTACTCATAAATATTGGAATAATTTATTTAATGAGAATAAGTTTTTTGAATTTAATTTGGATAATAATATTAAAATTAACTTATATAAAGATAGTGTTTTGTCAAGGTTAATATATGACGGATTCGAGAGAGAAGAAACGGATTATTTAATCAAAACATTGAAAAAAGGAGATATTTTTGTTGATATTGGTACTAATATAGGTTTGTTTTCTTTATTAGCATCTAAAATTGTGGGTGATGAAGGAAAAGTTTTGTGTTTTGAACCTGCACCTTTAACCTTTTCCAGATTGCAAGAAAATATAAGTTTAAATGATTTTAGAAATATTGATGCTAGGAATATAGGTCTCTCTATTGAAAAGGCGGAATTGACTTTTTATGTTTCAAATAATGGATATGATGCATGGAATTCCTTTGCACAAAGCCAAGATAATAAATTAGAAAGTTCAATTCAAGTTCCTGTTTCAACCTTAGATTTTGAGTTGAAAGATATTGATAAATCCAAAATAAAATTAGTGAAGATTGATGTTGAAGGTTGGGAAAAATTTGTTTTATATGGAGGAAAAGATTTTCTTGTAAATTACAAACCTATTGTGATGGTCGAATTTACCGAAGAGAATACCTTTAATGCGGGTTATCCAGTATATGAAATTTACGACATAATGCAAGGTTTCGGTTATGAATGGTATCGAATAAGTAATGGAAAATTGGTAAAAGAAGTCAAAAAAATACATTATCCTTATGATAATTTAATCGCAATTAAATATGATGATAAAGGAGTAGTCTAATTTTTAGGAAATTACATCTTTTTATCTTGTAAATTTCAATGAACTAAAAGCCATATTTATAACAACTATCATCTACAACAACAATCTCTAAAGGCTGAGCGAAGTCGATATTGTCAGGCTGAGCGAAGTCGAAGCCCCCCAATTAATAAATCAAGTATGAAACAATATTATGTTTATATTTTAAAATGTTCTGATACTAGTTATTATACAGGAATGACCAACCATATTAACAGAAGACTTTTGGAACATCAAAAAGGCTTGAATAAAGAGTGTTACACTTTTGCTAGAAGACCTGTTGAATTGGTTTTTTGTACTGAATTTAATGAGGTTCTACAGGCTATAGCTTTTGAGAAACAAGTAAAAGGATGGAGTAGAAAGAAAAAAGAAGCAATAATAAATGATAAATGGGACGATTTGAATACCTTATCCGAATGTCAAAACAATAGTAATTCTAAAAACTACATCAAAGAGTCTTTCGGCTCTTCGATAAACTTAGGACAGCCCCCGATCAGGTCGACAGCAATGAATGAAAAAGAACCCTTCGACTTCGCTCAGGGAGACAACGTAGTCGATAATGTCAGTCCTTCGGCTCTGCTCAGGGAGATAGCATAGTCGATAGTGTCAGGCTGAGCGTAGTTGATAATGTCAGGCTGAGCGTAGTCGAAGCCCCCAAATTGTATAGAGTTTGAATACATGTTTTCTTAAAAGTTTTAATTATGTTTTAAACTTTTTATTTATTGGTGCTAAATTTAAGGTATAATTAAAACTTTTCCAATAACATTTTTTGTAATTCTGCGGTAATTAGTCAACCCTTAAATATGTTATAACAAATTGATTGTTAATAACTTGTAAATAAAAATAGTTCAAAAACACTAAGTTAAATTGCCAAAAAGTGTATATTTCAGTATAAAAAAGTGGCAATATGTTA
>JBIKPM010000302.1:0-2943 GCA_044357435.1 Flavobacterium sp.
AACTATTCATTACAGGAATATCAACCGATGTAGGCAAAACCATTGCCTCTGCCATAATTGTCGAAGCTCTCGAAGCCGACTATTGGAAACCCATCCAAGCTGGCGATTTGGACAATTCAGATAGCCACAAAGTAAAATCCCAAATCTCAAATCCCAAATCCCAAATTTTTGAGAACAGTTATCAACTCAACACTCCAGCCAGTCCGCATTTTGCTGCTGCATTGGACGGAATTAAAATCGATTTAAAAAAAATAGTCGAACCCAAAACACAAAATCACCTTGTCATTGAAGGGGCCGGAGGGATTTTGGTTCCGCTAAACGATACCGATTGTGTTGTTGATTTAATACAACCGGATTACAAAGTGATTGTGGTTTCCAGACATTATTTGGGCAGTATCAATCACACTTTACTCACCATCGAAGCATTAAAAAGCAGAAAAATAAAGATTGCCGGAATCATTTTTAGCGGAGACAAAAACGAATCTTCTGAAACGATAATTCTGAATAAAACTGGGGTAAAATGTATCGGGAGAATAGAACAAGAGCCTTATTTTGATAAAAATGTGGTCAAAGAATACGCCGATTTGTTTCGGGTGAATCTATTGGAACTTCAATGACAATATCAATGGCAATATCAAAAATCAATTTCAATCAAGAATATAAAATTTAATGAACTTATCCGAAAGAGACCAAAACCACCTTTGGCATCCCTACACCCAGCATAAAACTTCAAAACCGCCTATTGCCATAACAAAAGGGAAAGGCGCTTTGCTTTGGGATGAAAATAACAAGGAATATATTGACGCCATCGCCTCTTGGTGGGTGAACCCTTATGGGCATTCCAATACATTTATCGCCGATGCGATTTACAAGCAACTCACAACCTTGGAGCACGTTCTTTTCGGCGGATTTACACATGAACCAGCGGTAGTTTTGGCTGAAAAGTTGGTGGAAATTTTGCCCAAAAACCAACAAAAAATATTCTTTTCCGACAATGGTTCCACAGCAGTTGAGGTGGCCATAAAGGTGGCTTTGCAATATTTTTTCAATAAAGGGGAAAAGAAAACCACGATTCTAGCTTTCGAAAATGCCTTTCACGGAGACACTTTTGCGGCAATGGCAGCGAGCGGAATTTCGTTTTTCACTGAAGCTTTCCAGGGAATGCTGATTGATGTGGTGCGGATTCCGGTTCCCATAAAAGGGCAGGAAGAAACAAGTTGCAATGCTTTGGCGCAAGCCATAAAAAACAATAATTGTGTAGGATTTATCTTCGAGCCTTTGGTTCAGGGAGCTGCCGGAATGGTAATGTACGAGCCGGAATCACTCGACGAATTAATTAGAATTTGCAAAGAAAACAAAGTGCTCACTATAGCTGATGAAGTGATGACTGGTTTTGGAAAAACGGGGAAAACTTTCGCCTGCGATTACCTATCCGAACAACCCGATATGATGTGTTTGTCGAAAGCCTTGACGGGTGGGACAATCCCGATGGCGATTACCACTTTTACTTCAGCCATTTTCGATGCTTTTTATGATGAGGACATCAACAAAGCCTTGTTTCACGGACATACTTTTACGGCTAATCCTACGGGTTGTGCGGCGGCTTTGGCGAGTTTGGAGTTGTTGCAAACTCGGGAAATGCAAGACCATATTGCTCGAGTAAACAAAAGCCATTTGGCCTTTCAAAAACACATCGAATCCCATCCAAAAGTGACCACAACACGAGTGCTAGGAGTAATTTTCGCCTTGGAAATAAAAACCGAAAGCTCCGCCAGTTATTATGGTACTTTGCGCAACAAACTCTATGATTTTTTCATCGAAAACGGGGTGGTTTTGCGTCCGGTTGGGAACATCGTTTATGTTTTGCCGCCTTACATCATCACTGACGAACAATTGCAAAAAGTCTATAAAGTAATCGAAAAAGCATTGGAAATAGTTTAATTGGACACAGATGACACGGATTTAAACGGATTTTCACAGATTAAAAAAGTATAAAACTTGTTATTGTCAACTCAATATTAATGCTATCCGTGTACTATTTTCTTTACCATAAATCGACTAAAGAATAAAAAATCCGCTTTTATCTGTTTAAATCCGTATCATCTGTGTCCGATTTTTCACGACCTTTGCGTCAAAATAAACTGTCTTGTCTAAAATCATCTCCATAACCGCTATAGCTTCTGTTTCCCCTCTAGGGAACAATCCAAAAACGATTTGGGAGAACTACAAAAGCGCCAATCATTGTTTCACGAAGCATTTTTTGGACCATAAAAATACTTGGGTTGCCAAATTAGACGATGATTCCAATCAGATAGTTGTCGCATTAAAGCAGTCCGACATTAAATACAAATCGCTTGATAAATCCGTTTTGTATGCCATGGCGGCTTCACGAAAAGCCATACAAAATGCGGGTTGGACTTCAAACGACGTTTTCGGAATCAACATCGGTTCCTCCCGTGGTGCCACTGATTTATTCGAAAAACACCATCAGGAATATTTAGAAACCGGCAAAGCCCAAACCTTGGCATCGCCAACGACCACTTTGGGAAATATTTCCTCTTGGGTAGCCCATGATTTGCAAAGTTCAGGACCTGAAATTTCACATTCGATTACGTGTTCGACCGCTTTGCATGCGCTACTCAATGGCGTGGCTTGGCTTCGCGCCGGAATGACGGACAAGTTCTTGGTGGGCGGTAGCGAAGCGCCATTGACTGATTTTACGGTGGCGCAAATGAGGGCGCTGAAAATTTATTCAAACTTAGATGAGTGTCATTCTGAACATGACGCGCTTCGACAAGCTCAGCGTGACAATCCAGAATGTCAATCTGATTTTGAAACGCTTCGAGAGGCTAAGCATGACAATCCAGAATGTCAATCTGATTTTGAAACGCTTCGACAAGCTCAGCGTGACAATCCTGAATGTCAATCTGATTTTGAAACGCT
>JBIKPM010000075.1:0-8622 GCA_044357435.1 Flavobacterium sp.
TAATTGGCGCATTCCCCTTACTATTCATAAAAATGATTTTAGTATTTGGTGATGCAGCCAATTCTTTTTGGGCCTTTATGGATTCGTATTGCAATTGTTTATCCGTCAATCCCGTTGAAATAATACGCTGATAATCAGCAATACCTTGCGCTTCCACTCGCTTTCTTTCCGCTTCCTGTTTTTCTTTTTGAAGTACGAAAGTCATTTTCTGGGCATCTTGCTCCGCGTTAATTTTACTTTCAATTGACGCTTTTACCGATACTGGAAGATTGATATTCCGAATCAATAATTGTTCCAAAACCAAACCTCTAGCTTTAAAATCTTCTTCAATGCTTTTGAAAATTCGCTGTTGAAATTCGTTTCTTTTTGTAGAATACAATGCCACCGCATCATAATAAACAGCGTTGTCACGAATACGGGTTCTGGTAACGGGACGAACAATTTTATCGGTATAATTCACCCCTATTTGTTTGAATATTTTAGGCGCATCGATTGGAGTAATCCGGTACAAAACCGTCAAATCGATTACTACTTCCAATCCATCATTAGACAAAACACGAATAGCGTCATCTCCTTCCTGTGAGCCTTCTCCGTGAATGGCAGACATGGTGTAGTTTTGTGTCTGAATGTCAAAATCGGTTACGTCCAAAAGTGGGTTTATCAAATGCAAACCACTTTCCAATATATCAGATTGAACACTTCCGTAAAGCGATTGAACCCCTACTTTTCCAGCATCAATTTGTTTGAACATTGAGGAGAAAATCCCTAAAGCAATCACTATTATGCCTATCATCTTGAGCGTATTCGAAAATTTCGAAAACGGATTACTCACATTGCTTTTTAATGTATAACTCACAATCCATAAAATTACCCCAATAATTATAAATAGTATCATTTTGTTTGAATTTTAGTTAGTGTTAGTATTGTATTTTGAATCAATATTGCTTTATGAAAAACTAATCTTCAAGATTTTCTTTAGCCAACTTCACAGTCAATCTCGCAAAGCGAATATACAAAAATAAAGCTGCCGCCGACAATCCCGCCAAAAGTCCTATCCAAATTCCGGTTGTTCCCAAATCAGTAAATTTTCCCAGATAATAAGAAATTGGAAATCCCACTATCCAATACGCCACAAAGGTAATATACATCGGAATTTTAACATCCTGCAAACCTCGCAAAGCCCCAAGAACCACTACTTGAATTCCATCTGAAATTTGAAATACGGCTGCCACCAAAAGCAATTTGGAAGCAATACTTATGATTTCTTTATTGTCCACCATCTGGGCAGAATCAAACATATTCAAAAATAAATGAGGTAAGAAATTATGCGAAATCACGAAAACTAGCCCGAAAAAAATTTCTACCATTATCGCCAATAAAAATATGGAACGAGCTACGGTAATCATTTGCTTATAATCCTTCATACCTTTGGCATTGCTAACCCTAATCATAGCTGCTACGCTAAAACCCATAGCGACCATAAATGTGGATGAGGCAAGCGTGAGGGCAATTTGATTGGCAGCTTGACTGTTTTTCCCTAAAGTACCCGAAAGCCAAATGGCAGCAGTAAACAAAGTCACTTCAAACAACATTTGCATTGCCGAGGGAAGACCAAGATTGATAATTTTTTTCAAGATGGATTTTCGAATTTCGCTGAAACTAAAATTCTTGAAATATCTTTTAAAAAGCACATTTTTTCGAAGTAAAAAATGAAGGAAAACCACCATCATAATTCGGGAAATTACCGTTCCCAGCGCTGCTCCCAAAATCCCTAATTTTGGAAAACCCCAAACACCATAAATCAGCACATAATTAAAGAAAACATGAACCACATTGGCCAAGTAAATAGCGTACATCGAATATTTTGTTTGTGACAAACCATCTGCAAATTGCTTGTAACCCTGAAAAATGATAACTGGTATCAGGGAAAAAGCAACCCAATCAATATAAGGAGTGGCCAAATCGACAACTGCTTCAGGCTGATTCATAAGTTTCATTATAGGTTTTGCCAAAACAATCAAAACGAATATCGCAATTCCCAAAAGGGTACACAATAACAAACCGTGATGAAAAGTGGTTCGGATTTTTTTATCATCTTTTTCGGCATCGGCTTCCGCAATCAAAGGTGTGATGGCAGTAGAAAACCCAATTCCCAATGACATGCCAATAAAGATAAAACTATTGCCCAACGAAACTGCAGCCAACTCAGTAGAACCAAGGTTCCCCACCATAAAATTATCAACAATTCCTATTAATGTGTGGCCAAGCATACCTAGAATAACGGGATAAGCAAGTCTTAGATTATAGGAAAACTCTTTTGTATATTGGGGAAAGTTCAATTTGAGATTATTTGGTTGGCAAAGATATATTAAAAACACAACACAAATTCGACGAATTTTACTAATTTAGAGAAGTTTTCTAGGGCATATCCAAAGGAAATTAAAATCTTTAATCGTTAATTAAAATATGCTTTTATGCAAAGTTTCACACTCGAATCGCAATTTCAAATCACAGGTATTAGCTCTGCTTCAGGATTAGTTTACAAAGAAAACTCCTTGTTCATCATTTCTGACAACAGTTCCTTCCTATATGAATATCACCTCCCAGAAAAAAAATTGACCAAAATAAAACTCTATGGGAACAGTAAAGAAAACATTCCAAAAAAAGACAAGTACGATTTTGAATCTATAGCTGTAAAAGGCAATAAACTCCATCTTTTTGGTTCTGGCTCCACACCCAAAAGGGAAAAAGGAATAACCTATGATCTCGAAACCAAAGCGATAGAAGAAAAAGATTTGTCAAAGTTGTACAAGAACATAAAACAAACCACTTCAATTTCTGACGAAGATTTAAATATTGAGGGCGCCTTATTCAATTATAGAAAATGGCATTTATTCCAACGTGGAAACGGAGCCAATTCGAGAAATGGAATTGCGATATTAAATGACAATTTTGATAAAAATGGCACTATAGATTTCATTCCGATCCAATTGCCAAAAATCAAACATGTAGAAACTTCATTCACCGATGCCATTTTGGTCGAAGACAAAATTTATTTTTTGGCAACAGCCGAAGATACCACTTCAACCTATTATGACGGCGAAATATTGGGAAGCATCATTGGCCGCATGAATAACAAAACATTTGAAATAGAATTTACAGAAAAAATAACCGACACCCATAAATTCGAGGGATTGACACTTTACAGCAAAACAAATGATAAAATAGAATTCCTTCTTTGTGAAGACAATGATGCTGAAGTTTTGGAAAGTACCATTTACAAACTTGTTCTAACAAACTAAAGCTTCCAGACTTTGAAAGGCTGGAAGCTTTAGGGGATTTGATTTTTTTTTTAAACTTCTACATTCAAAAATTCCATTCGAACACTTCCGTCTTCGTCTATTTTAGTCAAATTAATTTTTTGTAAAGTATTCGCCAATTCTGGATTCCAAGGTGTTTTTACGCGAACGTAATTCTCTGTAAATCCGTGAATATAACCTTCTTTATTTTCGCTTTCGAAAAGAACAGTTCTATTGGTTCCAATCTGGCTTTCGTAAAAAGCACGACGTTTCTTCACCGATAAACTTCGTAACATTTTACTTCTTTTCGCTCGAACATTTACAGGAATAACGCCACTCATTTCGGCTGCTTCTGTATTATCACGTTCAGAATATGTAAAAACGTGTAAATAGGAAATGTCCAAATCATTCAAGAAATGATAGGTTTCCAGAAAATGCTCATCGGTTTCTCCAGGAAAACCAACAATTACATCGACACCAATGCAAGCGTCTGGCATCACTTCCCGAATTTTATTCACTCGCTCTGTATATATTTCTCGAAGGTAACGGCGTTTCATCAACTTGAGGATTTCGTTGCTTCCGGATTGCAATGGGATATGAAAATGGGGTACAAAGGTTCGGCTTTTAGACACAAATTCAATGGTTTCGTTTTTCAATAAATTGGGTTCGATGGATGAAATTCGCAAACGTTCAATCCCTTCCACTTTATCCAATTCCTGAACTAATTCCAGAAAAGTATGTTCGTGTTTTTTGTTTCCAAATTCCCCTTTTCCGTAATCGCCAATGTTTACGCCGGTCAAGACAATTTCCTTGATGTTTTGCGTAGAAATTTCTTTGGCATTCTTCAACACATTTTCCAATTCATCACTTCTCGAAATTCCTCTTGCCAATGGAATGGTGCAATACGTACATTTGTAATCGCAACCGTCTTGTACTTTCAAGAAAGCGCGCGTTCTGTCGCCAATGGAATAACTCCCAACATAGAAATCAGCTTCGGCAATCTCGCAGGAATGCACTTCGCCAAAATCGTTTTTGGACAAATCGTTTATGTAATCGGTGATTTTAAACTTTTCGGTGGCACCCAAAACCAAATCAACTCCGTCAACATTGGCTAATTCTTCAGGTTTCAATTGGGCGTAACAGCCAACGGCGGCAACAAAAGCTTTGTCATTGAGTTTCATCGCTTTTCGCACGACTTGCTTGAATTGTTTATCAGCATTTTCAGTCACGGAACAGGTATTAATGACATACATATCAGCCACTTCTTCAAAATCGACGCGTTCAAAACCTTCGTTTTCAAAATTTCTGGCAATTGTAGATGTTTCCGAAAAATTTAATTTGCAACCAAGTGTATAAAAGGCAACTTTTTTTCTTTCTTTCATATATTCCTTAAACTAATGAAACCCGACTGCCGGCGGGCAGGTCGTTGTCAAAAAATTTAAGATTGCAAATTTACGAACAAAAAACTATATAATGAAATCAATAGTTTACTGAGAAAGAGGGACAAATAAAAAACCACAACTACTTTTGCAATTGCGGTGAGTTTAAATTTTAAAATATTTTCAAATTACTCTTTCCTCCAAATTTTGGTTTCTTCAAAAACGTGTTGTAAAATAGCTACTTCTTTTTCATCGAAGTCAACACCCCTACGGCTCATTACCAATCGGGCGGTTTCAAAAGCTTTGCGAGTCATATAAACCGTAAAACCTGCCGCACCGCCCCATGAAAAACTAGGAACGAAATTGCGTGGAAATCCAGCCCCAAAAATATTGGCACTCACACCCACCACAGTCCCTGTGTTGAACATCGTGTTAATCCCACATTTACTATGGTCACCCATCATTAATCCACAAAATTGAAGTCCTGTTTTTTCAAAACTTTCGGTTTCATAACTCCACAGTTTCACTTCCTCGTAGTTGTTTTTAAGGTTTGAATTATTGCTGTCTGCACCAATGTTACACCATTCCCCCAAAACAGAATTTCCTAAAAAACCATCGTGCCCTTTATTAGAATAACCAAATAATACTGAATTATTCACTTCTCCACCAATTTTAGAATAAGGTCCAACGGTTGTTGCTCCATAGACTTTGGTAGCTAATTTCACTCCTGCACCTTCGCACAACGCAAAAGGACCACGTATCACCGAGCCTTCCATTATCTCGGAGTTTCTCCCAATATATATAGGGCCCGTCGATGCATTTAAGGTTACGAATTCCAATTTTGCCCCTTCCTCAATAAATATGTTTTCTTTTGCAATCGTATTGACACTTTTAGGAATTGGCTGCGATTTTCTACCTTCGGTTAGCAATTCGAAATCTTCCCGAATCGCGGCATCATTTTTGGAAAAAATATCCCAAGTGTGTTCAACTCTCATACATTCGCCCTCAAATTCTATAATTTCATACGTATCAAAATCTACCTCTTCCTGGTTTTCTTCTGTATAAAAAGCAATAACGTCTTCTCCTCTAAAAATCGCTTGATTCGATTCGAGAGTTCCAACCATTTCGGCCAAAATTGCATTGGGAACAAATGAAGCGTTTATCATCACATTTTCCTCCATTTCGACCATTGGAAATTTCTCGGATAAATATTCCTCCGTTAAAGTCGTTGTTGTCGAACCCAAACGCATTTCCCATTTTTGGCGAATCGTCATGATACCAATAAGAATATCGGCAACCGGTCGTGTGAAGGTAAAAGGCAATAAGGCGTTTCTTGCCGGTCCGTCGAAAAGTATATAATTCATGGTGTTTTTTTTTGTTAGGGACAAGTCGCGACTTGTCCGTACTTTAGAGATTCAAAGTTACAAAGTTTTTGAAAGCAATTAAAATAAAAAAAGCCCCACAAAATTGTGGGGCTTACTATGGTTATTAAACGGACAAATATTATTTACCGTGTTTAGCGTATTTCGTTTTGAATTTATCGATACGACCAGCAGTATCAATAAGTTTAGATTTTCCTGTGTAAAAAGGGTGAGAAGTTCTAGAAATCTCCATTTTTACAACTGGATATTCAACACCGTCAACAGTAATGGTTTCTCTTGTGTCTGCAGTAGATTTAGTGATAAAAACATCTTCATTTGACATGTCTTTGAAGGCAACTAATCTGTAATTTTCTGGGTGAATTCCTTTTTTCATCTTTATTTTATTTATTTTTCTGAGCGTTTTAATTTTGAAGCTTTCTCTCTTTTAGAAAAAGGTATAAATGCAACGACTCTTTTTGTTTAAAAAACTTTACTTATTTTGAGTTTGCAAATTTACACTAATTTTTCAATAATCAAATCTTTGAGTCTCTTTTTTTATATAATCGTAAAAAACGATTTTTACCCTTGAATATATAGGGAATTGTTATATTTGTAGCTTAATTAAAAATCATTCGATAATGATTAATGACATTATAAAAAGAAATGGAATTACCTATGGAATCATAGTAGGTGTATCTTTATCTTTAATTACAACCATATTATATGCAGTCGACTTAAAATTATTCATCGCTTGGTGGACTACACTTTTAAGTTTTTCAATTTTTATTATCGTTCCAGTGGTATTGCTTACTAAAACTAAATCAGCTTTAAAAGGAGATTTTCCTTTTAAGGATGCTTTCACGACCTACTTTATTTGTTCGCTAATCGGCTTATTGATTTCTGTCGCCTATAAAATTATTTTATTTAATTTTATTGACCCTTCTATCAAAGATTCATTATTGGAATTAACAATACACTATTTGAAAGCTACTTCAGAAAAATTTGGAGTTTCAGCAACTTCTTTGAATGAAATGATTCAAAATTTAAAAAAAACTGACCCCTTTTCTATAGGAGAACAAATAAAAGGAGCTATTGTCAACCTTTTTTTCTGTGGAATTTTAGGACTCGTAATGGCTGCCTTCTTTAAATCGAAACCTATACCTTTAGAGCACTAATGAATTTATCCATACTCATCCCACTTCTTAACGAAGAGGAATCCCTTACAGAACTTTATACTTGGATTATTTCAGTAATGAAATCCAACAATTACTCCTACGAAGTCATTTTTATAGATGATGGTAGCTCCGATAATTCTTGGTCAATAATAGAAAAATTAGCCTCTGAAAACCCCAATGTGAAAGGCATTCGTTTTATGAGAAACTATGGAAAATCACAGGCTTTACATGCCGGTTTTGCAAAAGCTCAAGGCGACGTTATCATCACAATGGATGCTGATTTACAAGACAGTCCTGAAGAAATTCCAGGATTATATAATATGATTACTATCCAGAATTTTGATTTGGTTTCCGGTTGGAAAAAGAAACGATATGATTCTGTAGTTGCAAAAAACCTTCCTTCCAAACTATTCAATTGGGCTGCCAGAAAAACTTCGGGTGTCGAATTAAATGATTTTAATTGCGGACTCAAAGCCTACAAAAATGTAGTCATAAAAAACATTGAAGTTTCGGGCGAAATGCATCGATACATTCCAGTTTTGGCAAAAAATGCCGGATTTGGTAAAATCGGCGAAAAAGTGGTGCAACACCAAGCCCGAAAATATGGTGAAACAAAATTTGGGATTGATCGTTTCATCAATGGATTTCTCGATTTGATTACCATTTGGTTTCTGTCAAAATTCGGAAAAAGACCGATGCATTTGTTTGGAGCCATGGGTTCGGCAATGTTTATTATTGGGTTTTTATTAGCCAGTTATATTGGTGTAATGAAACTATACAATCTCTATAATGATTTACCTTATCATTTAGTGACTAGCAATCCTTGGTTTTATATTGCGCTGACCACGATGGTTTTAGGAACTCAGTTATTCTTGGCAGGATTTCTTGGTGAAATTATTTTAAGAACCAAAAATAATGAGGAACGTTATAAAATTTCGAAGGAAATAAATTAATAGTATCACAAATTGTGACCTCAAAATAATATAACTTGAGGACGCAATTTTCGTCCTCAAATAGTATAAAGTCATGGAAATAGAAGTTATTCAAAATAAAGTATTTGAAATTGAAGGATTCAAAGGAATGCTTGACTTTGACTTGACTTTATTATATAATGTTGAAACACGTGCTTTAAAACAAGCGATAAGAAGAAATAGCAACAGATTTCACGAGGATTTTATGTTCCTGCTTACTGCAACTGAAATAAACCAATTGGTATCACAGATTGTGATACCCTCAAAAAATAATCTTGGTGGTGCTTTGCCCTTTGCTTTTATAGAAAAAGGAATCGCAATGCTTTCGAGTGTGGTGTCAAATAGTAAAAAGGCGATAGAAATAAATATTTTAATTATTAGGGTCTTTGCAACTTTTAGACAATTTTCATTGACTTACAGTGAATTAAAATATAGAA
>JBIKPM010000076.1:0-8617 GCA_044357435.1 Flavobacterium sp.
CCGTAATTTCGGTAAAAAATCTTTAACTGAACTTGATGAACTTGTTGCAGTTAAAAATTTAAACTTCGGAATGGATTTAGCAAAATACAAATTAGATAAAGAGTAATCTAATCCCGAATCATCAGGATTAAATTTGATAAAACACAATGAGACACGGAAAAAAATTCAATCACTTAGGCAGACAGACAGCACATAGAAAATCTATGCTGGCTAATATGGCTTGTTCTCTTATTGAGCACAAACGTATTAACACCACTGTTGCAAAAGCAAAAGCGCTTAAACAATTTGTTGAGCCATTAATAACAAAATCAAAAGAGGATACGACCCACAATCGTCGTATTGTTTTTGCTTACTTGCGTAGCAAATATGCCGTAACTGACTTGTTCAGAGATGTAGCTGCTAAAGTAGCTGACCGTCCAGGTGGATACACACGTATCATTAAAGTTGGAAATCGTTTGGGAGATAATGCCGATATGGCAATGATCGAACTAGTAGATTTCAATGAACTTTACAATGGGGGTAAAAAAGAAGCTAAAAAAGCAAAAATCCGTCGTGGTGGAAAAGCAAAGAAAGCAGATGAAGTTACTGAAAAAGCACCAGTTGCTGAAGCTGTAGCGCCAGTTGAAGAAGTTGAAGAAGTAACAGTCGCTGAAGTTGAAGCAACTTCAGAAGAAGTTATCGATGAAGCTACTACTGCAGATTCTGAAGATGAAACTCCAACAGAAGATAAGGTTTAATTATGAAAATTATCATTCAATAATAATCAAGGATAAACTTTTATTAGTTTGTCCTTTTTTTTTGATTTTTTCGTAATATATTTTGGAATTTTTATTTCATTATCATAATATGAAAAATGATAGTGTAAACCAAAAAAAGGTTTATCGTTATTAAAGATATATTTAAAAAAACATTGCATCTGCTGTTTTAAAAAATTAAATTTGCACACTAGTAAATAAAATAATGAAATACACAACACGACAAAGCGCCATACTATTATTAAGTGACGGAACCATTTTCCACGGAAAATCAATTGGAATTTCAGGAACTACCTTTGGGGAAGTATGTTTTAATACCGGAATGACGGGTTACCAAGAAATATTCACAGATCCTTCCTATTTTGGACAAATCATGGTGGCTACTAATGCGCACATTGGAAACTACGGAGTAAATGACAAAGAAATTGAATCTAGCGGTATTAAAATTGCCGGTTTAGTCTGTAAAAATTTCAGTTTCAATTATTCAAGAGAAGACGCTACCGGAAGCTTGGAAGATTATTTCAAAAAACAAAACCTAATCTGTATTTCTGATGTTGACACGCGAGGACTCGTGAGTTACATTCGCGACAACGGAGCGATGAATTCCGTGATTTGCACTGACGGAACGCCAATAGAAGAACTAAAAGCAGTATTGGCAAAAGTGCCCAATATGAAAGGCTTGGAGTTAGCTTCTAAAGTTTCTACCAAAGAACCTTACTTTTTTGGGGATGAGAATGCTAAATACAAAATTGCAGCTTTAGATTTGGGAATTAAAACCAACATCCTGCGCAATTTTGCTAAAAGAGATTGTTATATCAAAGTGTTTCCATACGATTCAAAATATTCAGAATTAGTAGCTTTTAATCCGGATGGGTTTTTCTTGTCGAACGGACCCGGAGATCCCGACCCGCTTTTGAGTGCCATTCAGGTAGCAAAAGAAGTATTGGAAAACAACAAACCGTTATTTGGAATTTGTTTAGGACATCAAGTCATAGCTTTGGCTAACGGAATTTCTACTTATAAAATGTTTAACGGACACAGAGGAATAAACCATCCCGTTAAAAATATCATTACCGGAAAAGGGGAGATTACTTCCCAAAATCACGGTTTTGCCGTAAATAAGGAAGATCTGGATAACCATCCAGATATGGAAATCACACATCTTCATCTTAACGATGGGACTGTTGCCGGGATGCGAATGAAAAACAAAAACTGTTTCTCCGTTCAATACCATCCAGAAGCAAGTCCAGGACCTCATGATTCTTCTTATTTGTTTGATCAATTTATTGAAAATATAAAATAATACACAGTTGTTTCGAGATTATAAAGCCGCCCACTTTGGCGGCTTTATTCAAATACAGGCTTTGTCTTTTCTAAACCATTGAACGGATAATCTCATCTGTTTTTCTTGAGTTTCTTATTTTAGTCAACTAATTTTTGCTACATCAATTGAGGGAACTTCCTTATAATTTTTTGTTAATACTAGTAAGTAAACTTGTATTATGTGATTGAATTGTTATTTTTGTTTTGCAACAACCACTTAACGAAATTGTTGTTGTAAACAATGCCTTTTCTTGATTCTTTAAGTGTATATTTGGTCAAAATTTCGCCGTCTATAGTGATGTTGAATTCAATGCCGTTTTAGCAATAATTTATAAAAAAAATTAAATTTCAAAATAATGTTTTCAAAATCTATAGCAATGAAGCCCATAAATTTTACAATTGCACTTGCATTTTTTCTGTTACTATTTTCAAGCAGTATTGTGGTAGCCCAAGAAATCATCAAAGAAAATGCAGTTGACACGATTAAAAAAAGTAATACTACCCAAAAACAGAAAATCGACGGTGTAATTGCAAAAGTAGGGGATTACATTATTTTGGATTCAGATATCGACAAGTCTTATTTGGAAATTTCAAGCCAAGGTGGCTCAATAAAAGACATCACAAGATGTCAAATGTTGGGGAAATTACTGGAGGATAAATTATACGCGCACCAAGCCGTACAAGATAGTTTAAAGGTAACGGATTCAGAAGTTAAATCCATGATGGAAGAAAGATTGAACTACATGGTAGAGCAAATAGGCTCTATGGATAAGGTGGTGCAATATTACAAGAAAAGTAGCGAAGAGGAATTTAGATCTTATTTCTTTGATATTTTGAAAGAACAGAAGCTCACCTCAGAAATGCAGAAGAAAATTGTTGATGATGTCCAAATCACACCAGAAGAAGTTCGAAATTTCTTCAAAAAGATACCCACTGCTGAACTTCCCGTTTTTGGTGTAGAACTTGAAGTCGCACAAATTGTGGTAACTCCCAAAGTTTCGGATGTGGAGAAACAGAAAGTCATTGATAAATTGAATGAGTTTAAAAAAGAAATTCAGGAAGGATCCAGTTTTTCAACCAAAGCAGTTTTGTATTCGCAAGATCCAGGCTCTAGAGCTACAGGTGGTTTTTATAAAATGAATCGGAAAACCCCTTTTGTAAAGGAATTTAAAGATGTTGCCTTTAGTCTTACTGAAGGAGAAATTTCGGCGCCTTTTGAGACTGACTTCGGATTTCATATTATTTATATTGAAAAAATTAAAGGGCAAGAAGTAGAATTACGTCATATTTTATTAACACCAACTATATCAGATGCTGCTTTAATAGAGACCAAAGAAAAAATCACCTTAATTAGAAAAAGAATAGAAGATAAGGAACTTACTTTTGCGGAAGCGGCAAGATCTTTGTCTGACGAGAAAGAAACTAAAGCTAACGGAGGTGCTTTAATAAACCCAAAAACCCAAGATACTCGTTTCGAATTGACAAAAATGGATCCAAGTTTATATGGTCAAGTATCTAATTTGAAAGAAGGAGAAATTTCTTTGCCAATAATAGATGAAGATCAATCAGGCAAGAAAAAATACAAGTTAATTACTGTAGCCAATAGGATAGATGAACATGTAGCTGATTATGCCAAAGATTATATCAAAATTAAAGAATTGGCATTGAAAGAAAAACAAATCAAAACTATCGGAAAATGGTTTGATGAGAAAATCAAGGAAACCTATATTAAAATCATAGGAGAATATAGAGATTGTAATTTCACAAATAATTGGTTGAAGAAATAGATTTCAGAACTAAATCTAAAATTTAAAAATGTCAGACGTAGCAGCAATTCATAGCTTAGTTCAAAAAAGAAATGAACTGAAAAGAGAAATCGCAAAAATAATTGTGGGTCAGGATGCGGTTGTAGACCAAATTTTGCTTTGTATTTTTTCTGGTGGTCACGCGCTTTTAGTGGGAGTTCCCGGATTAGCAAAAACATTGATGGTCAACACACTTGCATTGGCACTTGGGCTCGATTTTAAAAGAATCCAATTTACCCCTGATTTAATGCCTTCGGACATTTTAGGAAGTGAAATACTGGATGAAAATCGCCAATTTAAATTCATAAAAGGACCTATTTTTTCGAATATTATTCTAGCTGACGAAATCAATAGAACCCCTCCAAAAACACAAGCCGCATTGCTCGAAGCGATGCAAGAGCGTTCCGTGACTATTGCGGGGCAAAACTATAAATTAGACTTGCCTTATTTTGTATTGGCGACCCAGAACCCCATTGAGCAAGAAGGAACCTATCCTTTGCCTGAAGCACAGTTAGACCGATTTATGTTTGCCATTAAGTTGGATTACCCTTCTTTTGAGGAGGAAGTGAATGTGGTGAAACGTACCACTTCTGATGAAAAGCAGACTATAAATCCATTGTTTACGGCGCAAGAAATTATTGATTTCCAACATTTGATTCGCAGGATTCCGGTTGCCGATAACGTCATTGAATATGCCGTTAGCCTAGTTAGTAAAACACGTCCTGACAATCCTTTGTCCAACGAATTCGTGAAAAACTATCTTGATTGGGGAGCAGGACCAAGAGCGTCTCAAAATTTAATTTTGGCGGCAAAAGCAAACGCTGCTTTCAATGGGAAATTTTCTCCCGATATTGAAGATGTGAAGGCTGTGGCTACGGGAATTTTACGCCACAGAATTATCAAAAACTACAAAGCCGATGCAGACGGTATTACCGAAGAAATGATTATAGATAAGCTGGTTTAATTCAAAATAATGCTATTTAAAAAGGCGCTGCAACTCAAGAAATGAGTTCAGTGCCTTTTTTCTTTAAGAACTTGAAGACCAATTCAATCAATAGTAGGACGAGGTGTTATTGATAGTGTAATATATGCAGTCTAATCTTAACTATATCGTAATAATAGCCAAATAAAATCCTTATTTGGTAATAGTAATTCTAAGGAAGCGGTCTTGCACTATTTTTTTAAAATTATCATCATAAATTCCTAAATTTGCACCGCAAGAAAATAGCAGTTTTCCTTTTCCAAGATGAATTGCTTAATAATCAAGTAAAAAAACCGATTTACAAATAAATAAATTACCAAAATTAAGGCTTTTGTTTTTAAAATAATCAAGCAAATCCGCCTTATAACATTGAAAATACATCATTATGAATACTTATAACGATTACATCAAGGACATCGAAGAACGAAAAGGTCAGGAACTTCACCCAAAGCCGATTGATGGTGCTGAATTACTTAGCGAAATCATTGAACAAATCAAAGATTTGAATAACGAATACAGAGAGGATTCTCTTAATTTCTTTATTTATAATGTTGTACCAGGAACTACTCCTGCTGCTAATGTGAAAGCTAAGTTTTTAAAGGAAATCGTTTTAGGTGAATCAGTAGTTGCAGAAATTACGCCTGCTTTTGCTTTAGAATTATTATCACACATGAAGGGTGGATCTTCGATTGAGGTGTTGCTTGATTTAGCTTTAGGTAATGATACTGCTATTGCAAAAGAAGCTGCGGAAGTTCTTAAAACCCAAGTTTATCTTTATGAGGCGGATACAGATCGTCTAGAACAAGCGTACAAAAATGGAAGTGAAATTGCTAAGGGGATTTTGGAGAGCTATGCTAAGGCTGAGTTCTTTACTAAGTTACCAGAGGTAGTAGAGGAAATAAAAGTAGTTACCTATATTGCCGGTGAAGGAGATATTTCAACTGATTTACTTTCTCCAGGTAACCAGGCGCACTCCCGTTCAGACCGTGAATTGCATGGTAAATGTATGATTACTCCCCAAGCACAAGACGAAATCAAGGCACTTCAAGCACTACATCCAGACAAAAGCGTGATGTTGATTGCTGAAAAAGGTACTATGGGTGTGGGTTCTTCAAGAATGTCAGGTGTAAACAACGTCGCTCTTTGGACAGGTAAACAAGCAAGTCCTTATATTCCGTTTGTAAATTTTGCTCCGATTGTGGCAGGAACAAATGGTATTTCTCCTATTTTCCTTACTACTGTCGATGTTACTGGAGGTATTGGTCTTGATCTTAAAAACTGGGTTAAAAAATTAGATGAAAATGGTAACGTTGTTCGTAATGAAAGTGGTGATCCTATTCTCGAGGAAGTTTACTCTGTTGCTACCGGTACGATTCTTACCATTAACACAAGGACAAAGAAACTTTATAAGGGAGACAAAGAATTGATTGATATTGCTAAGGCATTTACGCCTCAGAAAATTGAATTTATAAAAGCTGGTGGTTCTTATGCAATTGTATTTGGAAAAAAATTACAAACATTTGCATCAAAGACTCTTGGTATTGCTATTGTGCCCGTATATGCCCCGTCAAAAGAAGTTTCTATTGAAGGACAAGGTCTTACGGCAGTAGAAAAAATATTTAATAAAAACGCGGTTGGTTCAACTCCAGGTAAAATTTTACATGCTGGTTCAGATGTTCGTGTTACCGTAAATATTGTTGGTTCACAAGATACAACGGGTCTTATGACTTCTCAGGAATTGGAGTCTATGGCTGCTACCGTGATTTCGCCAATCGTTGACGGTGCTTACCAATCGGGTTGTCACACTGCTTCGGTATGGGATAATAAATCTAAGGCCAATATTCCTAGGTTAATGAAATTTATGAACGATTTCGGATTGATCACGGCTCGTGACCCGAAAGGCGTTTATCATGCAATGACGGATGTAATTCATAAAGTATTGAATGATATTACTGTAAACGAGTGGGCTATCATCATCGGTGGTGACTCTCATACTAGAATGTCAAAAGGTGTTGCTTTTGGTGCTGACTCAGGAACAGTTGCTCTTGCATTGGCTACGGGTGAAGCTTCAATGCCAATTCCAGAATCTGTGAAGGTGACTTTCAAAGGAGAAATGAAAGGGTATATGGATTTCCGTGATGTGGTTCACGCTACACAAGCTCAGATGCTAAAAACATTTGGTGGAGAGAATGTATTCCAAGGAAAAATTATTGAGGTTCACTTAGGAACTCTTAATGCGGATCAAGCGTTTACGTTTACGGACTGGACTGCAGAAATGAAAGCTAAAGCTTCTATCTGTATTTCTGAAGATTATACCTTGATTGAATCTCTTGAGATGGCAAAAGGTAGGATTCAGATCATGATTGACAAAGGAATGGATAACAAGAATCAAGTGCTGAAAGGATTGATTGCTATTGCAGATAAGAGAATCGCTGAGATTATTTCAGGTGAGAAACCAGCTTTAAGACCAGATGCAAACGCTAAGTATTACGCTGAAGTTGTTGTTGATTTGGATCAAATTGCTGAGCCAATGATTGCTGATCCAGATGTGAATAATGCTGATGTTTCTAAAAGATATACTCATGATACCATTAGACCTCTATCTTTCTATGGTGGGGTTAAACAAGTAGATCTTGGGTTTATCGGATCTTGTATGGTTCACAAAGGGGACATGAAAATTCTAGCTCATATGCTTAAGAATATTGATGAGCAAAACGGCAAAGTAGAGTTTAAAGCGCCTTTAGTTGTAGCTCCTCCTACTTACAATATCGTAGATGAATTAAAAGCAGAAGGGGACTGGGAAATTTTACAAAAATATTCTGGTTTCGAATTCGATGACAATGTTCCAAAAGCTGCGGCACGAACTTCATACGAAAAAATGCTATATCTAGAACGTCCAGGTTGTAACCTTTGTATGGGTAACCAAGAAAAAGCGGCTAAAGGAGATACGGTTATGGCAACATCTACTCGTCTTTTCCAAGGAAGAGTTGTTGAAGATACTGAAGGTAAAAAAGGAGAGTCTTTACTTTCTTCTACACCGGTTGTGGTATTATCTACAATCCTTGGAAGAACTCCAACAATTGAAGAATATAAAACGGCGGTAGAAGGTATCAACCTGACTAAGTTTGCACCTTCTCATAAGTTGTTAGTGAAATAATCACAATAGTTTTAATACTATTTCAAAAGCTCGAGTTCATTAACTCGGGCTTTTTTTTATATAACTGCTTAATTTTTTGTAACTTGTGATGTTCAAAATTGTACAACCAAAATAATTATAGTATGGCATTTGATATTGAAATGATTCAAAAAGTGTACGCAAACATGACTACTCGCGTTGATGCTGCACGAAAATTAGTTGGTCGTCCGCTTACATTGACAGAGAAAATTTTATACAGCCACCTTTGGGAAGGACAACCTACCCAAACTTTTAAAAGAGGTGTGGATTATGTGGATTTTGCTCCAGACAGGGTGGCTTGTCAAGATGCAACAGCTCAAATGGCTTTGTTGCAATTTATGCATGCCGGAAAGAAAACGGTTGCCGTGCCAACAACAGTGCATTGTGATCATTTAATTTTGGCTAAAAATGGAGCTGAATTTGATTTAGCTGCAGCAAATAAACAATCTAAAGAAGTTTTCGACTTTCTTTCTTCGGTATCCAATAAATACGGAATTGGTTTTTGGAAACCGGGGTCTGGAATTATTCATCAAATCGTTTTGGAAAACTATGCCTTTCCAGGTGGTTTGATGATCGG
>JBIKPM010000303.1:0-2924 GCA_044357435.1 Flavobacterium sp.
AAGAAATAATATAAATTCTCTTTCAATCTATTGGCATCAATTCCATCATACCCTTGAAGTACTTTTAAGAAATCTTCAACAGTATAGGATTCTTCAGCCCCTGGTAAACCTGCAATAATATTTTGTTGCAATTTTACTTTTTCAGCATCGGTTAACTTTTCAAAAGTTGCTTTTGCTTTCGCTTGCTGCGCTTCTGAATAGGTATGTTCTGCTCCTGGTCTTTTTAAAATAAACAATTCAAAAGCAGCGAATTCATTGATATCAAAACGCAAGGCTTTAGAACCATCAGGCATTTCATAAGACAAATCGGTTCTAGACCAATCTAAAACAGGCATGAAATTATAACAAACAATATTAATTCCACAAGCCGCTAAGTTTTTGATACTTTGCTTGTAGTTCTCTATGTATTTCAAATAATCACCCGATTGTTTTTTGATATCTTCGTGAACTGGAATACTTTCTACTACCGAAAGAGTTAATCCTGCCGCTTCCACTTCATTTTTTCTTTTCAATATTTCATCGACTTCCCATACCTGTCCATTTTTAATATGGTGTAAGGCAGTCACAATTCCGGTTGCTCCAGCTTGTTTGGCATCCGATAATTTCACGGGATCATTGGGTCCGTACCATCTCCATGTTTGTTCCATAAACTATATAAATAAATGTTTAAATACTATTTTTTAAACTCCACTAAACGCACTAAAACCTCCATCGATAGGAATAACCACACCTGTAACAAAAGAGGATGCGTCATCACATAAATAAAGCGTGGTGCTGATTAAATCTTCAGGTTCTCCAAATCTTCCCATAGGGGTTTGATCAATAATGGTGTTTCCTCTTGCAGTCAATTCGCCATCTTGAGTCGTCAGTAAAGCACGGTTTTGATCCGTCAAGAAAAATCCTGGAGCCAAGGCATTAACACGAATTCCCACTTTTGAAAAATGGACTGCCAACCATTGCGTAAAGTTCGATACTGCCGCTTTTGCGCCGCTGTATGCTGGTATTTTTGTCAAAGGCGTAAAGGCATTCATCGAAGAAATATTCAAAATGCTACAGCCTTTTTTACCTATCATGTCTTTTGAAAAAACTTGCGTTGGCAATAAAGTTCCGATAAAGTTTAAATTGAAAACGAATTTAATCCCTTCGGCATCTAAATCAAAAAAAGTTTTGAAACCTTCGGTTGTGTTTAACAAGTCCTCTTCCAATAGAAATGGATTTGATGTGGTTCCCAATGGATGGTTTCCGCCGGCACCGTTTACCAAAATATCGCAACTTCCCAATTTTTCATTGACTTCTTTTTTGGCTGCTTCCAATGAATCTCTTTCTAACACATTTGCTGCAACGCCAATTGCTTTCCCTCCGGCTGTATTAATTTCGTTAGCAATAGAATCTGCTGCTTCTTTTTTCAAGTCCAAAAGGGCTATTTGATAGCCTTGTTTAGCCAATGCTTTTGCCAATGTACCACACAAAACTCCTCCTGCTCCTGTTATAACTACTGTTTTCATCTTTTAGTTTTTTATAGATTGTATTAAACTCAAAACGGCTTTTGTTTCTGATTCGATGGTAGCGTAATCTTTATCGGCCATCAATTGTTTGCTGATTAATTTGCTTCCCATTCCCACTGCGGAAACTCCGGATTTGAACCAACCGCCAATATTTTCTTTGGTTGTATCCACACCACCTGTTGGCATAAACAATAATTTTGGAAAAAGATCTTTGATACCACTTAAAAAATCGGGTCCTAGCATATTGCCAGGAAAAAGTTTGATGAAGTGAATACCCGCATTTTCAGCTGTAATAATTTCTGTTGGCGTCATACAACCCGGGCTGTATAAAATTCCTTTGCTTTTTAAAAATGCCGCCACTTCTGGAACAAAACCTGGACTGATGAAAAAATCAGCGCCTACAGCAAAATATTCTTCCGCTTGTTGCAAGTTTTTAATCGTTCCAATACCTAATAATAAATCAGGCATTTCAGAATTTCTCACTTCTACCATTTTAGTGAAATTAGACAAAGCTGTTTCGCCACGACTGGTATATTCAACCGCTTTGATTCCTGCTCTGTAAATCGCTCTTAACACTTCTATTGTTACATTTTCGTCAGCGTTAAAGTACAAAGGAAGCATTCCTTGTTGTACGATAGCATCGGATACTTTTTGAATCTTGCTCATTTTATTTTATTTGTTTTAATTCCAGTTTAATATTTTTTTAAAATCATAATCTTCGGGGTTCGGCAGATATTGTTGTGCGCTTTCATAATCTTTTTCTTGTATATAGAACATATTATTGATGAAAAGTTGTACCATATCTGAATTGATATCTACTAGTCTTGGAGGGATTTTCCCGTTTTGGTCTTCAAAATCCTTTAAAAATAAAGGTGTGATGTCTCCTTTTGAATTGGCACTTACAATACAACCTGAAATACCTTCATCAAACAATTTTTTCACTCCAATACCCAGTAATGTGCATAGAGTTAAATCAA
This sequence comes from Flavobacterium sp., assembly GCA_044357435.1. Lineage (GTDB taxonomy): Bacteria > Bacteroidota > Bacteroidia > Flavobacteriales > Flavobacteriaceae > Flavobacterium. The sequence continues at coordinate 2,483 of JBIKPM010000303.1, forward strand.
AAGCAATAGGATTACAACAACGTATTTCGTAACCAATTTCTACTGGCCTTGATTTTATATTTAAACTCAATTCCTTCAATTTAAGTTGTAATAAATAATTAAAAATATGCGATTTACTTACATTTCCTAATTCAGGATGCCCGTGTTCGTCATAAGTAAAATTAATACCTGAATTTAAAATTTCATCATCATCCATAAAATGAAAAACACCTTCACTTATTAGCGCAACTCCATATTCCAAACCTTTTATCTTACATTTTACAATCGATGAAATAATCATTTTGATAATTTTATCAAAAGTTATTTTGGAATTATTAAACATTTCTGGGATAATCATCATTTGAAAGTGACATGCCGAAGCAATGCCGAAAGCTAAATGACCTGCAGAACGTCCCATTGCAGAAACTACAAACCAGTTTTCGCTAGTTCTAGCGTCTTCATA
>JBIKPM010000077.1:0-8576 GCA_044357435.1 Flavobacterium sp.
GACGAATGTTGGTGAAATCCCGATGCTAATACAAAATGGAAGTAATGGCTTTATAGTTGAAACCAATGTGGTTTCGTCTTTTTATGAGGCATTGATTAAGTTGATAGAAAGTGATACCTTACGAGTCAATTTTGGTGAAACACTTCGTCAAGATATAACGAATAATTATTCAGAAGAAACCATTGTCAACGAGTATATAAATTGGGTGCAAAATAGTTGCAAATGAAAAAAGAAGAAATTTTATACCTTAATTTAATTCTATTCCATGCCGGAATAGGTTTTATAGTGTTCCTAATGCCTTTTTTGGCATTACTATACGGCTATGCCATTGTTATTTTTGGAGCGTATTATATCATAAAAAAACAAAACAGGAACAATGAGGCCTTAATTGCCGCGGCTTATGTGGTGGGAAGTGAAGTTTTTTTGCGAATGACAGGAGGAAATCCATTATACGAAATTTCAAAATATTGCGTAATGGTATTTCTTTTTATTGGGATGATTTATACCGGTTTCTCTAGGAATGCCACACCTTATTGGTTGTTTTTATTGTTGTTGGTACCCAGTGTGATACTTTCTACTTTTGTTTTGAATTTTGACACTGACATGAGAAAAACCATCGCCTTTAATATTTCAGGTCCTGTTTGTCTGGGGGTGGCTTCTATTTATAATTTTAGACGAAAGATTTCCTTGGACAGCATGAATTCGATTCTCTTGAGTATGGGATTACCTATAATTACCACCATGGTATATATGATTTTTTATGCACCCAATATTCGAGATGTTGTTACTGGTACAAGTTCAAACGTTATGACTTCGGGTGGTTTTGGGCCTAATCAGGTTTCCACTATATTAGGTCTGGGTATGTTTATTTTTTTTTCCAGGATTATTTTAGAGTCCAGAACAAGAAACATGGCCATTATCAATTTGATCATAGCATTTAACATGGGCTATAGAGGATTGGTTACTTTTTCTCGCGGTGGAATGATAACGGGGTTCTTTATGATTGTTTTGTTATTATTGTTTTTATATTTTAAATCCAATCCAAAGGGAAGGGTGAAATTAAACATTTTGTCAGGCTTGTTAATTATAGCTTTAATCAGTGTGTGGGGATACTCTTCGTATCAAACGAGTGGACTTATTGAAAAGCGATATTCAAATCAAGATGCTATGGGAAGAACTAAAAAAAGTAATTTTTCTGGGAGGGAAGAAATAGCCCAAGGGGAATTGAAAACTTTTTTAAAGAACCCTTTTTTTGGGGTAGGGGTAGGCAAAGGGGTCGAAGCAAGGGCGGAAGCAATGGGGAAAACTAGAGAACAAACTCACATTTCCCATGATGAGATAACCAGAATGCTCGCCGAGCATGGTATGCTTGGAATTTTAGGATTGTTGATTCTCTTTTTTACGCCACTGGTTTTATACATCGAAAATAAGTTTAACATGTTTTTACTCTGTTTTGTTTTGTTTTGGCTTTTAACTATCAATCATGCTGCCATGCGGATTGCAGCACCTGCGTTTGTCTATTCCTTGTCTTTGCTCAATATCAATTTAGGGGAAATTCCTAAAAAGAGAATGGAGCAATCGTAATTAATTGGAATCAGACATAAGATGAAAAATACGAAACCAAAATATATTGAATCGGAGCAAATCCCTTTACAGTGATTTCATGTTGTGGGCGTTTTTAATTGCCTTTACGGGTATGGATGTAATTATATAAGAATAAAAACTTTTTTTGATAGTAATCTAGGTAAGAAAATCTGCATTTGGTCGAATTTTAGTATTGATTTCATCGGACATTTGTGTAGATTTGTTGCGAATAGGGTAATTTTGAAATAAGTATGAACAAGAATAATAAGATACATTTTGAGGTCTCAGAACGCAAAGTGCTGCTGAGGATTTTTGATGTAGTTTTTGTTTGGCTGGCCATTCATTTGATTGGCGATTTATTTAATTTAGGCTACCTCGAACTTTCGACCAATCGTATTTTATATGTATTGTCATTGGGATTCTATATAAATGGTATTGGGACAGTATTCGAAATGTATAATTTACAGGTTGCCAGTAATCAATTTCAGGTCTTAAAGAGTACTATTCTCACCGCATCGACTGCCGTATTGTTCTATTTGTTGACTCCAGTATATTCAGCCGAGTTGCCATCCCAAAGACTTCAAATCGTGGTATTTTATTTTACGGTATTGTTTTCTCTTTTGGTATGGAGAATTTTATATGTCAAGTTTCTGGCATCCAATCGTTTCGTTCAAAACGTAATACTGATTTGTGAAAACGAACACTTAGAAGAATTAGTTAAAGGACTTGAGAAGGCTGACCCCCATTATAGGATAATTGGATATGTTAATATTGAGGGTTTTATCAGTGCATCCAGTTTTCATTATGTCCAACCAATTAAAATTTATGACTTGGTGCCTTTTGTAAATGAAAATTCCATATTTGAAATTGTAGTTTCCTCACAAAAAAAAGAAGAAATTACAATAGAATTATACCAACAATTACTTCACTTATTGGAATCTGGGAATACCATCCGCGAATACGCCCATGTATATGAAAATAAGACACAGCGAATCCCTGTGCAGTACGTTACAAGAGATTTTTATAGGTTTTTTCCATTCAGCAGAAGCAATAACAATCAACTCTATTTATTGAACATAAAAATTTTAGAGGTGATAATCTCCGTTTTGGGATTGCTGTTTGGAGCAATAATGGTCCCTTTTATTGTCTTAGGAAATTTTTGGGGAAACCGGGGGGAACTATTTTACACCCAAGAACGGGTAGGTAAAAACGGGGAACTGTTTCGAATATACAAGTTTAGGACTATGGTTAAAAATGCCGAGGCTAATGGCGCTGAATTTTCAACTCCAAACGATAATCGGGTTACTCCTTTTGGGAAATTTTTACGTAAAACTAGAATTGACGAGTTTCCACAATTCATCAATATTTTAAAAGGGGATATGGCCGTTATCGGTCCACGACCTGAAAGACCTGTATTCGTAAAGGAAATCGCCGAAATGATGCCTTTTTATGAAACCCGACATGTGATTAGGCCAGGGCTTACCGGCTGGGCGCAAGTTAATTATGCGTATGGGGAATCCTTGGAAGACAGTTTGATAAAACTACAATATGATTTGTATTACATCAAACACCGAAGTGTTTTCTTAGATTTGAATATCACCATTAAAACCATTAGTACAGTCTTATTTTACAGAGGACAATAGATAGCTTTTGATTTTAGGCTTCTTCTTAAATGGTCTTAAACTACGCTCTTTAAATTACCACCGGAATACGTTTACTGTTTCGAATGGCCATTTTGACCAAAAGGGCTATGTTGGTCAAGATAAGTGGTAACACAATCAATAAATGTATTTTATTCAACATCACCAAGAGGTAAATAAGTACCATAAGAATATTGAAAAGACATAGATTGATAATCCATTTTTGGTTTTTAGTGTACTGAAAATAAAGAAGCACCAGCAAAGTAGGGTTGAATAATAATATATTATAATTATAGGAAAGCTCTTGGTGAAAGGAATAAAGTCCTAAAAACCCAAAGAACACTCCTAGCGTACCCATCATTACAAGATAAAATAAATCAATACTTTTTTTGTTTAAAACGATGATAAACACCAGCAATAAAGCAAAAGTATAAATACTATCCCACCAAGAGTTCGGGGTTTGTTTCTTGCAATCCAAAAGCGTTTTGCTTTCTTTGCACAATGGACGATTTTCGAACCGGATGACTTTTAAGCTTTTTTGAAGTTCGAAAGGCAGAAAAATAGTTGTGCCAAGCTTATCCACTTTTTTTCCGAAAATAATACTGGTACCCAGTTTTTCATAAAAGGAATTCTCGAAATAAGGATATAGGATGGTTCTATAGGTTTTATCAGTATCGGCTTTCTTGATAACCAGATTTGATCCCAGTGTTTTGTTCAGCATATCCACCACCATTGAAGTACAGTTCTTATCAATGAATTTGTAGGTGTAATAGCGTTCTTCTGAAGCCAAAGCAGTGTTTAAATTGTCTAATAATTTTTGTTTGGTAGCGAGGGGAATTATCAGTTCTTGTTCAAAAACGCTTCTTTTTTCATAGGCGTATTCATTCATAAAATCAGAAAAGGAATGGGCAACCGCAAAGTACTGAAGATCGCCTTTTGTAAATTTCATAACAAAATTAGGCGTGGCAAAATCAAAAGCGCCATAATTATAAACAACATCCAAATTGTTTTCTATATCTGCTATTCGAATAGCGGTGTGTCCAAACAGCGAATAGGATTCGTTTCCGGTATCGCAGGTGATAATACTGGCACGGGCATTTTTTGACAATAGGAGATTTTGTCCAAAGCTGCTGTTTAAGGAGCCAATCAACAATATGGTGAATGTTATTTTTTTTAATAAAGAGAAATTCATTTGAATGTATAAAAAATAAAATTAATTTCTAAACTGCCCCAAATCCACTTTTACCGAAAAAATATTAGAATATAAGGTCGTATTTTGGTTGCCTAAATTCGTCAATGCATAATCAACTTGAATGCCTTTGTATTTAAAACCCAACCCAATATTGGGCTGAAAACCTACTTTTTCGGAGCCGTCTAGTTGTTGTACGTTTTGGAAATTCCCTGCGCCAGCACGCAAGAAAACTAAGTCGGTGTATCCAAATTCAAATCCCAAAGCCGGATCTACACTCACGAAATCAGTCGAGATAAGGTCGTTGGTTTTGGCAAACCGCATATTGATATTGGCTGCTGCCAAAATACTGTAATCATAGCGAATGATAAATTTTTTGGACAATCCCAGTTGAGCTTTGGGAGCCGTAATCTCGGTGCTTTCGGGTAATTCTTGATTTTGTCCCGGTATGGCATCGGCTATTTTTTTGTAAGCTGCTTCGTCAATATTCCAAACATTGTAAGTGGTCGTTATGTCGCGAAGCATCAAACCAAATTGCCAGTCATTTTTTTTGAACTGCAAGCCAGCATCAAAGCCAAATCCCCAGGAATTCGCAAATTCTCCTATTACCCTTCGAATTACTTTGGCATTCACGCCATATTGCAATTCGGAAAAATTGAGTTTTCGGGCATAGGAAAAAGTAAATCCGTAATCGGCAGTAGAGAAAAGACGGATGCTGTTATAGTCGATATTGCCTTGGCTGTCAATTAATTCGGTGGTGTCCATAATATTATCAACCCCAAAACGAATCAAGGAAACGCCCCAGGCACTTTGGTCATCAATCGGTTTTGCGTAGGCGATATAGTCATATTGGGCAATATTAGCAAAATAGTTGGCATGCATCAACGCTACTTGGTGGTCTTCTAAATGAATGAGTCCTGCCGGATTCCAATAGCCAGAATTCACGTCATTGGTGCTCGAAGTCACTGCATTCGCCATTCCCAATGCCGCAGCATCGACACCAATATTCATGAATTCATTCGAATACTTTCTGACGGTTTGCGCATACGAACTAACGCAAAGCAAAAGGAGGAAGAAGTGGAATAGACTTTTTTTCAACATTAATTATTTTGCGGCGCTATGGGCTGTTTAATTTTTCCCAAAAATATAATTTTTTACTGAGCTTATTTCTTTTTTAACAACTCATTCGGGGTTTATAAACCGGAAAGGATTAAATCTATTCTAAAAAACGTACTTCTCCTTCACTTATTATATTAAATTTGTGAACTTTGAGAATCTAATTAAAATAGTTATGAATATAAAAAAGCACATCCCCAATTTAATCACGTTACTCAATCTTTTCTGTGGCTGTATTGCCTTAGTTTTTGCTTCCGAATTAAATTTTGAAATGGCTTTCTATTTTGTGTGTTTGGGTATATTTCTTGATTTTTTTGATGGTTTTTTTGCCAGATTATTCCAAGTTTCCAGTTCGTTGGGTTTGCAATTGGATTCTCTTGCTGATATGGTTACCAGTGGCGTCGTTCCTGGTTTTGTTATGTTTCACTTATTGCAACAAAGCCAAAATCCTTTGTCAACATTTGTAATTTTACCTTATCTGGGATTCATAATCACCTTGGGTTCTTGTTACCGTTTGGCAAATTTCAATATTGACACCCGCCAAACGGATTCTTTTATTGGTTTGCCAACACCTGCCAACACACTTTTTATAGTGAGTTTGCCCTTGGTCCTAAAATATTCGGATTCTTTGATGGTTTTCGAAATAGTATCCAATTCTTGGGTTTTATTGTCTATCACTTTATTCAGTGCTTACATCTTGAACGCAGAAATCCCGTTATTTTCCCTAAAAATTAAAGATTTTACTTTTCAGAAAAACGCCCTTCAAATTGTCTTTTTAACTTTGTCTTTGTTATTACTAGTTTTCTTCCAATATATGGGGATTCCTTTGCTAATAATTACTTATATTTCCTTATCGGTTGTAAACAACAAGTTTTTGAAAAAGTAGGTTGCCCAATGAAGCGAAAAACTACAAGAAGCAAAACCACAATCAGGCGAAAGATCAAAAAGAAAACTTCTTTTTTCTCTGGGAAGTTGTTTCGTTTTTCGATACTTATGGTTATAATTTTGCTGATTTTTGGAATTGGCTACCATTACCGCAATGAATTAGCCTATTATTTCAGTTTCAAATCGTACAATACAGATGAGAAGGATGCCGAGGCCAAACGCATTTCGGATGTTCGAAATTACCAAGTTTTAGAAAATCATAAAGGTAAATCCATAGGTTTAGATGTTTCTGAATTTCAAGGGGAAATCGATTGGAATTCGGTTGGTATCATTGAAAATAATTACCCAATTGAGTTTGTTTTTATTCGGGCAACAGCAGGAAATGACAGAATTGATGAGAAATTTAACGATAATTGGCTTGGCGCCAAAAAAAGAAAAATCATTCGTGGAGCATATCATTACTATCGTCCCAATGAAAATTCATTAGAACAGGCCCGACTTTATATTAAAACGGTTCAGTTCCAAAAAGGGGATTTGCCTCCAGTTTTAGATATAGAGAAATTACCACAAGGACAATTTTTAGACAGCTTGAAAGTAGGGTTGAAGCGTTGGCTAAAAGCGGTTGAAGCCCATTATAAAGTGAAGCCCATTATTTATACCGGCGAAAAATATTATGATGATTTTTTGAAGAAGGACTTTTCGGGCTACCTTTTTTGGATTGCCAATTATAATTTTAATCGGGAAAAAATAGGGGAGGATTGGCTTTTTTGGCAATTTACTGAAAAGGCTTCTGTACACGGCATAAAAGGCAATGTTGATGTCAACATTTACAACGGAGATTTTGAACAGTTGCGGTTTATAACTGTGGAGTAGTGTTCAGATTTGCTTCGCCTGTTCGCCATTCTGGCTCGAGTCAGATTAAGAATGTTAAACATCTATTCGAAGTTTATATTTTTTATTTTTGCCACCTGCCACCTGCTACCTTGCTACCTGCTACCTACCACTTTTAAAACTCCAATTTCTTCTTTCTCAATTCAAAATTCTGTCCTAAATATACGCGGCGTACCATTTCGTCTTCCACTAATTCTTCCGGAATCCCTTCTTTCAAAATACCGCCTTCGAACATAAGATAGGTCTTGTCAGTAATAGCTAAAGTTTCTTGAACATTGTGATCCGTAATCAGGATGCCGATGTTTTTGTTTTTTAATTGTGCCACGATGCGCTGAATGTCTTCCACAGCTACTGGGTCAACTCCTGCAAAAGGTTCATCAAGAAGAATGAATTTTGGGTCGGTGGCTAGACAACGCGCAATTTCGGTACGGCGGCGTTCCCCCCCCGAAAGCAAATCACCACGATTGGTGCGTATATGCTGTAAGCCAAACTCGTCAATCAAACTTTCCAGTTTAGCTTCTTGCTCGGCTTTGGAGAGTTTTGTCAATTGCAAAACACTCAAGATATTGTCCTCAACGCTTAATTTTCGAAATATAGAAGCTTCTTGAGCCAGATATCCTATTCCTTGTTGCGCTCTTTTGTACATAGGGTAATTGGTAATGTCCAAATTATCAAGATAAATGGTTCCGGAATTTGGTTTTACCAATCCAACAATCATGTAGAATGAGGTTGTTTTTCCAGCCCCATTTGGACCCAAAAGCCCCACGATTTCACCTTGATTGACTTCTACAGAAATGCCTTTGACAACACTCCGTCCTTTATATGTTTTAATTAGATTTTCGGCTCTTAATTTCATTTGCTTAATCGTTTATTCAAAATTTAACATTCCTTTGTATGCTAAATACAAGAAAATCTAAATTGTAATTCAAAATTTATTTTTTTATCCTTTCCAAAATTTATTGGACTTTATAACAATGGCACTGTTTCATTTATTTTGGAACGACAACCGCTGAATTTCGTAATTAATTTAACCCTTTTTCTGTTGGTTTTTATAAACAACTGATGATATAAAGATACTTAACTCATAGATTAATAACATAGGGATGGCAACAATAAGTTGGCTTACCACGTCCGGTGGAGTCACGATTGCCGCTACAATCAAGATAATTACAACGGAATATTTCCAATATAGTCTTAAAAATTGTGGGGTTACCAATCCTAATTTGGTTAAAAAGTAGATGATGACCGGTAACTCAAAAAACAATCCACTA
>JBIKPM010000304.1:0-2899 GCA_044357435.1 Flavobacterium sp.
TATAAATCATTGCACATTTTTTGAAAATAATATAGGACATCCCAACCAAGATTATGGTACAATAAGATCAGATAGTGGGAATACGACCATAAATAATTCTTTATTTTATGGTAATAAAGTGACAAATACTTTAGTTAGCCCCCCTGTCCTAGCTGGTCCCTCAGATTGGGGTGCTGCACCACTTGGAACACAAACTTTCTCTAAATCGATTGGGCAATGGATAAGCATTAACATAGATGTTAGAAAAGATTTTATTTCAGCTGTAAAATGTACTCCTGTTGCCCCTATTACTATTCCTTGTAATCCACTCGAAGTAGCTGCTAATTTAGCCTCTTCTAATTTGACCTATAATGATGTACTTGGTAAAGTTACCTATTCTCCTAAAACGGTTGAGACTGAAAATTCACCAATAGATTTTGTATCTTCAGGTGAAGATGCAGGCGCATGGACTTATGATCCTGATTATGATCCTTCTTTATCAGTAACAGATACTGAAATTGCTGCAGATTTTTCAGTTTCTTACGATTCTAAAATAAAAAATTTAAAAGTACTTCGTTCTAATGACGATTCGGTTTCTTTAGAAATTTATAATTTAATGGGTAGTAAAGTACTCTCTCGTACTAACGCCAGCAAAGAAGAAAACATCAATGCAAGTGCTTTGCAGTCTGGAGTATATATTCTTGTGGTTAAAGGTTCAGAAAGCAAATCTTTTGCTAAAAAGTTGGTAATTAATTAAATAGGTAAATTAAGTAATTTACAAGACAGGGTTTAGTGTTCTAAACCCTGTCTTGTCAATAGTAACTTGTAAATGATATCTTAATAAGTAAGTCGAAAAGTTTAAATTCGAAAATTCAAAAGGTGTGTGAATGTCAATAGCCTTCAAAATCAAGCTATTATTTTATTTGCTTGATTTATAAAATACGATGGTATTAGGTGAGAGTTGTTGCTTTGTTATTAAAATGGCACTATGATAAAAAAAATAAATAGTTATGATTAAAATTAAATGGTTTTTGTTGTTATTCTTGTTTCCAATCCTAATTTTTTCTCAGGAGAAAATAATCAAAGGAAAAGTGGTTGATAATGCTGGTTTAGGTATACCGGGCGTAACCGTTGTGCTTAAAGATTCTAATATCGCCACAACAACAGATATAGATGGTGCCTATGCCATAGCTACCGGAAAAAATAAAAATGGTATTCTGATGTTTAGTTACATAGGGTATACCACAAAAAACATGGTTTTTAATAATCAAACCAGTACTATTAATGTGTCCTTGTTAGAATCTCAACAACAATTAGAAGAAGTGGTCGTTACCGCTTTAGGCATTAAAAGAGAAAAAAAATCGTTAGCCTATGCTACCCAAACTATCGATACCCAAGATATGACAGAAGCTAGGTCCACCAATTTTTTAAATGCGCTATCGGGAAAAGCGGCGGGCGTTCAAATTGTAAAATCGGGTACTCCTACGGGATCTACTAGGGTAGTGATTAGAGGGCTTACATCAGTAACAGGGGATAATCAACCCTTGTATGTGATTGATGGTATCGCTCTTGATAGTGGCCAAGGAGATGGTTCCGTTTCCGTTTGGAATGATGGTGGTAAAAATACCGCTGTATCTGATATTGACTATGGTAGCCCATTATCTCATATTAATCCTGACGATATAGACAGCATAGATATTTTAAAGGGTCCAAATGCCGCTGCGCTATATGGTTCGAGAGCTTCCAATGGTGTAGTGTTGATCACAACAAAAAAGGGTAAAACCAGTAGTAGTTTAGGCGTAACCATTAATTCAAATTCATCTTATATTACCAATAGAGAATATCCTAATTACCAATATGTTTATGGTTCAGGTAGTGGTGGTCGATTAGTATCTAGCGCTGCTGGTATTGATCCTGTCACCGGTTTACCTAGTGTAGCTGGAATTAATAGCTATAGGGCTTATGGCGCTACAATGTTGGGTCAAGATATTATGGGCTTCACTGGAACGCAGTCAAAATACCTTCCAAAACCCAATAACATTAAGGAGTTATATCAAATGGGAGTGGTAACAACCAATAGTGTTGCCATTGACAAAGGGGGAGATCTAGGTTCTTTCAGACTCTCTTTTGCCAATACTTCTGGAGACCATGTTATGGAAAATTTGGAGGTACAGAAAAAAAACAACCTAACCTTTAGAGGATCGCAAAAAATTTCAAAAAGTCTTACTACAGACATAAGTGTATTGTACACTAACAATAAAGTAAAAAATCGGACGTACCAAAATGGAAGCGAACGGAATCCCGCAAATAATTATATGTACATGTTGCCTGATATGGGTAAAGATAATTTACTTCCTTATAAAACGGATGAAAATGTAGCCTTTGCCGCCCCAGGAAATGGTCCATTTAAAAACCCCTATTGGAACTTATATGAAAACAGTAATCAAGATGAGGCTAATAATTTAATTGGAAATGTTACTTTAAATTGGGAAATTCTAAAGGGACTTAGTCTTAAATCAAAAGTTAATGGTTCCGTAAATCTAGTACAGGGCGAAGAGTTTAATAATATGGGAGCTGCTTATGACCCGGATGGTTTTTATAGAACATTTAATAACCAAACCCAGAACTGGAATTATGAAGCTATTTTAAATTACAATAAGAAATTTGAAGATTTTTCTATTGTTGCCTTAGTAGGGGCTAATAGGTTTGATTTGACCTCTTCTCAAAGACAAACAAGAATAAACAGCTTGTTACTTCGTGATGTAAGGAGTTTGTCAAATTCTAACGGTATTCCAGAAGTAATAGAAATCGATGCCCGAAAAAGGATAAATTCAGGGTTTAGTTCTCTTTCCTTAGGCTATAAAAATACTTATTTTATGGATGTAACAGCCAGAAACGATTGGTCTTCCACTTTACCTAG
>JBIKPM010000078.1:0-8520 GCA_044357435.1 Flavobacterium sp.
AAGTTTCAAAAAAGAATTTGGTGATTTTGACCGGGATGAAAAAAACGTATTGAAAAACCCACTGAGAGGTTACGAAAAAGATCATCCTGCGATTGAATTCCTGAAATTAAAAAGTTTTGAAACTTCCCAAAAATTTGATATTGAAGAAGTGACAAAAAAAGATTTTGTGGAAAAAATGAGCAAAAAGCTAATCGTTTTGAAGCCCTTGAACGATTTTATTAATCGGGCACTAACTTCCGAAGACTAATTGATAAAAATGGAAAAACGGAAGATACTTTTTCTGGGAGAAACTTACAGAGCTGACGCCATTACCTGGATGAATGGTCTGAAAGAATTTGGTGATTTTGAAATTATCACCTGGGAATTAACAACACCTAACGCTACTTTTTTTAGCCGAATACTCCGAATTTTAGAATTTGCCACGGCTATTTTTCAAATCCGAAAAATAGTCAAACAGCAGCAACCCGATATGGTTATTGCTGAAAGAACCACAAGTTATGGTTTTCTCGCGGTGCTAGCGGGCGCGAAACCGGTGGCAATTGCACAACAAGGTCGAACTGATTTATGGCCTGAAAAATCTATTTTATTACCATTCAAAAAAATGATTCAGCAGTATGCCTTCAAAAAAGCCGATTTAATTCACGCCTGGGGCCCCGTTATGACCATTTCGATGAAAGCCGCCAAAGTCGATATGAAAAAAGTGTTGGTTTTGCCAAAAGGTATCGATTTGGTGCAATTTGAAAATAAAAACAATACTGATTCTGAAAAGATAAGAGCTATTGTTACCCGTTCGTTGATGCCCGAATACCGACATGACATCATCTTAAAAGCTTTTGGCATTTTAAACCAAAAAGGAATAGATTTCGAATTAACCATTGTGGGAGATGGAAAACAACTATCGACGTTAATGGAACTGGCAACGAAATTGAAAATTGAAAAAAAGGTTGATTTTATTGGTCGGATTCCAAATACAAACTTGCCGAAACTGTTACTCCAATCTAATTTTTACATCAGCATGCCTATAACCGAAGGAGTTTCAGCTTCCTTGTTTGAAGCTTTGGCTTCGGGTTGTTATCCAATAGTGAGTGACATTCCGGGAAATCGAAGCTGGATAAAACACCGCGAAAACGGACAATTGATACCCATTGATGATTCAGAAATGCTTGCCGAAGAAATACTTTGGTCTTTCGAAAACAGGGAACATCGAAACGCTGCCGTTTTAAAAAACAGACAATTTGTAGAAGAAAATGTAGATTACAATACCAATATGAAAATAATTTCCGATAAATACCACGAATTAATTAACAACTCAAAATGATGTGTCCAAATTCTGTTTTATGAATTATTAGCGTACTTTTGAAATCTTAATTATAATATTGTTTCAACTACTTATTTTATGGAAATACTAACCGATTTTTCTTTAAAAAACTACAATACTTTTGGCATCGAAGCCAAAGCAAAGCAGTTTGTGGCAGTACATAATTTAGCTGAATTAAGAACCGTTTTAGAGGAAAATAAATCCCAAAAGAAGTTTATTCTTGGTGGTGGCAGCAATATGCTTTTAACCAAAGACATTGATGCATTGGTGATTCACGTCGATTTAAAAGGCAAGAAAATCATCCAGGAAAATGATGATGTTGTTTGGGTCGAATGTCAAGCTGGCGAAAACTGGCACGAATTTGTGCTCTGGACCATTGATAAAAACTTTGGCGGACTGGAAAACATGTCATTGATTCCTGGCAATGTCGGCACAACTCCAGTGCAAAATATTGGCGCTTACGGCAGCGAAATCAAGGATACTATGACGTTCTGCGATGCGATGACTATTGAAAACCAGGATATGAAAACGTTTACCAAAGACGCTTGCTATTTTGGATATAGGGAAAGTGTCTTTAAGAACGAAGCAAAAGACAAGTACATTATCACTTCGGTGGTATTTAAACTAACCAAACGCAACCATAAAATCAACACCTCCTATGGTGATATTAGTACGGAATTGGCAAAAAATAATATTACGAATCCCACATTGAAAGACGTGAGCAATGCCGTAATATCGATTCGCCAGAGTAAATTACCAGATCCTAAAGAATTGGGGAATAGTGGAAGTTTCTTTAAGAACCCCATTCTTTTGAAAACTGATTTCGAAAAAATACACCAGCAATTTCCAGAAATCAAATACTATGAAGTTTCTGAAACCGAAGTAAAAGTTCCAGCGGGATGGCTCATTGAGCAAGCCGGTTTCAAAGGAAAACGTTTCGGAGATGCGGGAATTCACAAGAATCAGGCTTTGGTGTTAGTGAATTATGGCAACGCAACAGGGCAAGAAATTCTAGCCGTTTCTAAAACTATTCAAGAGACTATTTTTAAGACTTTTGGCATTCATATCGAAGCCGAAGTGAACGTGATTTAGATTTTAGATTTTTAGGTTCATATATCTGGATTTGGATTTCAAAAATCGTAAAAGTAATTCTCATTTGACAATGAATAATTGACAATTGATAATTACCTTTGTACCCATTTTAAAAAGAAGCCGAACCGATATGTTGACCTTTACTTTATACTTTTTCATACTTGTAGTTGTTATACAACTTTCGTATTATCTATTTGTTTTTGGGAAATTTGCTTTTGCCAAAGCCCAAAAGTCGACTCCAAAAAGAATTCCAATTTCCGTAATTGTTTGTGCCAAAAATGAAGCCGAAAACGTGATTCGGTTTATTCCGCTGCTTGCAGAACAAGACTATCCCGATTACGAAATCATATTGATTGATGATGCTTCAAGCGATGCAACTTTAGAGATTTTTGAAGAATTCGAAAAACAATATTCCAATATCCGATTAGTAAAAGTAGAAAATAATGAAGCCTTTTGGGGAAACAAAAAATATGCGCTGACACTGGGAATAAAAGCATCCAAAAAAGACTACTTACTATTTACGGATGCCGATTGTTACCCCGCTTCGAAGGATTGGATCACAAGCATGAGTTCCCAATTCACCATGAATAAAACTATTGTTTTGGGCTATGGCGCCTATGAAAAAATTGCAGGTTCGTTTCTGAATAAAATCATCCGTTTTGAAACAATGCTCACCGCAATTCAATATTTCTCTTGGACAAAAATGGGACATCCTTATATGGGTGTTGGTCGAAATTTAGCCTACAAAAAAGAAGAATTCTATAATGTAAAAGGTTTTATTGACCACATGAAAATTCGTTCAGGCGACGATGATTTATTCATCAATCAAGTGGCCAAAAGCAAGAATACCGCTATTTGCTATTCGCCCGAGAGCTTTACTTATTCACAACCAAAGACCTCTTTCAAGGATTGGTTCAACCAAAAAAGGAGACACGTTTCCACGGCGCGTTTATACAAGACCTTCGACAGGGTGCAATTAGCCCTTTTTTATGGTTCACAATTATTATTTGTGCTTTTAGCCATCGTTTTATTGGCTTTTCAATACCAATGGATACTGGTTTTAAGTATCATTGGATTTCGCTATCTTTCGGCTTGGATAACGCTGGGTTTCTCCTCAGGAAAACTAAAAGAAAAAGATGTGATGTATTGGTTTCCAATTATTGAAATAGTACTTATATTCACCCAATTGAATATCTTTATCACGAATGTTTTCTCAAAACCGATACATTGGAAATAAATCCACAAATAGAAAAAGCAAAAAAGGGCGACCAAGCCGCCTTCACTTTTCTATTGGATTTTTATTGGAATGAAGTGTACGGTTTTATGCTGAAACGCACCGAAAACGAAACCAATGCCGAAGACATTACCATCGAAACCTTCTCGAAAGCCTTTGACAAAATAGCCAGTTATAATCCTGAATTTCAGTTTAACACTTGGCTGATTGCCATTGCCAAAAATGTTCATATTGACTTACTACGGAAAAAGAAATCAGGTCTTTTTATCGAAATTACCGACGACGAAAACCAGCAAGCCTACAACATTGCCGACACCACTCCATCGGCGGAAGACGAATTGATTACGGAACAAAATCTTTCGCAGTTGTTGCAATTCATCAAAGAACTTAAACCGCATTATCAAGAAGTAATTCAGTTGCGTTATTTTCAGGAAATGAGTTATCAGGAAATTGCCAATAAAATTGATGAACCTTTGAGTAACGTGAAAATCAAATTACTTCGCGCCAAAAAATTATTAGCAGAAATAATTCAATACAACCGATAAAGCAGACAAGCTATTTCTATATAGAAGTAACAAAAAAAGCATCCCGCGATGGCGGAATGCTTTTGGTTCAATTCTTAATTGACTATTTCTTTTTGACGGCAGTTTTCTTTACAACTGTTTTGGCAGGTTGCTTCACATACAACTTATATAACCCATCACTTTCAGCTCTTTTCTTGGCATTTTCGGCTCTTTCTTTTGAGTCAGGATGCGAACTCATCATTTTATCCAAAATAGAAGCTTGGGTTCCTTCGCTCATTTTTGCCAAAATGGTAAAGGCCGATTCAACAGCATTAACATTGTAGCCGTTGCGTTTCATAAAATCATACGAATATGAATCGGCTTCCGATTCTTGTTTTCGGCTGTGTTTGTTATCAATCATGGAGCTGCCAATTTTCGCCAATTGACTATCGGTCACCGCTGCCACCTTATCTGATTGTGAAGCCACAGCATCGAGTAAGGCTTCTTTTTTGTAGGCTGCTTTCATGGCATCGCGTGAATCGTGGTTGGCAACGTGACCAATTTCGTGACCTATAACGGCAAGTAATTCATTATTATCCATAATATCCATCAATCCCGAATAGACGCGAACACTTCCGTCGGCAGTGGCAAATGCGTTTACATCTTTAAGTTTGTAGACTTTATAGTTTAAAACTAATCCATTTTCGTTCTTATGTTTTCCGAATATTTTGTTCAGTCTAATCGTGTAAGTATCGGTTGGGCCGGCAACTGTGTTCTCTTTATCCATTTTATCAACTGCCGCTTTTGATAAATTTGCAGCGTCAGCATCACTAAAAGTGAAACCTGCCACCCCTTTTTGAATAGCTCCCAAGGCTTTTGCACCCAAATTAATTTGCGCGTCGGCTTTCGAAAAACCTGATAGCACCAGTAACACTACTAAAATTATCGATTTTGTTTTCATTTTTTACTCGTTAGTTTATGAGCCACAAATATAGAATAAGTTTGGAGTAACCGATAGTTGGAATTGGAACTTTCTTCAAAATACATAGAGAAAATTACTTTTCTAAAATCTTGCGGTTTGATTTCAAATTACGAATTCCTAAATCAACTTTCACTATCTTTGCACTTTCAAAAATTGATTTATGGAAACTGTTTTAGAGAATGCATTACCAGTTGGAACCCTAGTCGAAGCTGAACCACGCGGAACTAAACCAAAATGGTTGAGGGTAAAACTCCCCATTGGACAAAAATATACAGAGCTCCGTGGTTTAGTTGACAAATACAGCCTGAACACGATATGCACCTCAGGAAGTTGCCCAAATATGGGTGAATGTTGGGGAGAAGGAACAGCTACCTTTATGATTTTGGGGAATATCTGCACCCGTTCTTGTGGATTTTGCGGTGTAAAAACCGGAAGACCTGAAACAGTAGATTGGGATGAACCGGAAAAAGTAGCGCGTTCCATCAAAATTATGAATATCAAACATGCCGTAATCACGAGCGTAGACAGAGATGATTTGAAAGATGGCGGTTCTATTATTTGGATAGAAACCATAAAAGCCATTCGTAGAATGAACCCAAACACGACTCTCGAAACGCTTATTCCCGATTTTCAGGGCATCGAAAGAAATATTGACCGAATCGTAGAAGCCAATCCCGAAGTGGTTTCACATAACGTGGAAACTGTTCGCCGATTGACACGTGAAGTGCGCATCCAAGCCAAATATGACAGAAGTTTAGAAGTTTTGAAATACTTGAAAGAAAAAGGAATCAACAGGACCAAATCTGGAATTATGTTGGGTCTTGGTGAAACCGAGGAAGAAGTACTTCAAACGATGCAGGATTTATATGATGCCAAAGTGGATATAGTAACCATTGGTCAGTACTTGCAACCCAGTAAAAAACACCTACCCGTTAAGGAATTCATAACTCCTGAACAATTTGCCAAATATGAAAAATTTGGTTTGGAATTAGGTTTCCGTCATGTAGAAAGCGGACCGTTGGTTCGTTCCTCCTACAAAGCCCAAAAACATATCCTATAAAAATATTTAAGATTCAATGTCGGGTAACTTTAAACTTGATATCTTAAACTTGAAACAAAAGAATTGAAAACACGAATTGCCATAAATGGTTTTGGAAGGATTGGACGAAATTTATTTCGACTGTTAATAAACCATCCCACCATTGAGGTCATGGCCATCAACGATATTGCCGACACAAAAACGATGGCACATCTGATGAAATACGACAGTATTCATGGGGTTTTGCCATTTCAAGTTTCACACGACGAGAAGGGAATGATTGTCGATGGAAAACATTTTTTATTTTTCCACGAGAAAAATATTTCCAACCTGGACTGGAAAAGCAACAACATTGATTGTGTCATTGAATCGACCGGAAAATACAGCACTTTTGAGGAAATCAATGCCCATATTTTGGCTGGAGCCAAAAAAGTAATTCTCTCCGCCCCTTCAGAAGTGGATTCCATAAAAACGGTAGTTCTTGGCGTTAATGAAAATATTCTTGACGGAACCGAAACCATTATTTCAAATGCAAGTTGCACCACCAATAATGCCGCTCCGATGATAAAAGTCATTAACGAACTTTGTGGCATCGAGCAAGCGTATATTACAACCGTTCATTCCTATACCACAGACCAAAGTTTACACGATCAACCCCACAAAGATTTGAGGAGGGCGCGAGGCGCAAGCCAATCCATTGTCCCTACCACAACAGGCGCCGCCAAAGCATTGACGAAAATCTTTCCGGAATTCGAGGGGAAAATTGGAGGTTGCGGCATTCGGGTTCCTGTCCCTGATGGCTCCTTGACCGATATAACCTTCAATGTAAAAAGGGTGGTTACCATAAACGAAATCAATGCCGCTTTCAAGCACGCAGCTCAAACTTATTTGAAAGGAATCTTGGATTATACCGAAGACCCAATTGTTTCTGTTGATATTATTGGTAATAAAAATTCCTGTGTTTTTGACGCGCAACTCACTTCGGTTATTGATAAAATGGTTAAAGTGGTGGGTTGGTACGATAATGAAACCGGCTACTCCTCCCGGATAATTGACCTGATTACTTTGACAAATCCTAATAGTTCAAAATCAATTCCCTAATTAGAGTTCTTACCTCGGGTTCGGCCTTTTTCGCCGCTTGTAATACTTCATCGTGAGAAATGCTTGCGATACTTTCTTCATTGCCCATATCGGTTATTACCGATAGTCCAAAAGTTTCCATTTCCATGTGACGTGCCACAATCACTTCGGGAACGGTAGACATTCCTACGCAATCAGCGCCCAAATTTTTAACCATTCGATATTCGGCTAGGGTTTCAAATGTTGGCCCTTGCAACCCTAAATAAATGCCGTATTTAACTTTAATCTGTAGCTTTTGCGCTAGCTCTTTGGCTTTTGAAATCATGTTTTTGGAATAGGCTCCGCTCATGTTCACAAATCTAGGTCCGAAACGCATATCATTTATTCCTCGCAAAGGATGCTCGGGCATCATGTTGATGTGGTCTTTGATAATCACAATATCGCCCACTCTATAATTCGGATTTACACCACCGGAAGCATTGGAAACAATTAGTTTTTGCACCCCTAAAAACTTCATTACCCTTACAGGAAAAGTAACTTCCTTCATAGAATAGCCTTCATAGAAGTGAAATCTTCCTTGCATGGCAATCATTTTTTTGGTTCCAACTGTCCCAAAAACCAAAGCCCCTTTATGGCCTTGAACGGTTGAAACGGGGAAATTTGGGATTTCAGTATAGGGCAAAGTAAATTCGATTTGAATATCATCCGTAAAACTCCCCAATCCAGAACCTAAAATGATGCCATATTCTGGAGTGAAATTGGTTTTTCCTTTTATAAAACTAACCGTTTCTTGAACTTTTTCCCACATAATTTATAATCGTTTTATCAAATTTTTCAGCCGCAGAAAGAAATGAACTTCGTATGGGCAAATAGAAAAGTTGCTCCGTTGGAATGCTGTCTTTCAATCTTACGAAATCTTTTTCGGTGGTAACAATAATTTTGTTTTGTGCTTTATTTTCTATTTCCAACAAGTCTTTTTCTGTAAAATGATGATGATCAGGGAAAACCAATTGTTCCTCTTTTTTACTTTGCAAATATTTAAAAAACGGTTCCGGTTTGGCAATTCCCGCCAAAAGCAATTTATCAATATTCTTGACTTCACTTGCTTTGATAGATTTACCTTCAGAAAAAACAGATTCATCATAATCGATACAAGAAAAATAAATTTCTTGAGTCGAAGTAAGATTCAATTTGGCTTGAATTTCTGTCTGTTCGTCAGACGAAAGAGTTGCGGGACATTTCGTGACAATAACCAAATTGGCTCTTTTTCCA
>JBIKPM010000001.1:0-24343 GCA_044357435.1 Flavobacterium sp.
TCTTGTAATCTTTTATATAAAACATCAGCCATTTTTTTTTGATTTACCAGCTGTTGTTTGTCGGTTAGGTATTTCCAAAACAGGCTGTTGATTTGGCCAGACAGTACGTTTACAATTAACTCATTTTGTTCAACAGTAATGCCTTGAAGACAAGCATTAAAAGCCTCTAAAGGTGGGATGCTACCGAGCAAGGTGTTTTCATAAAGATTGATATAGGAGGAAGCCCTGGCGACTTCGTTCTCAAAAGAAGGAAAACAGGCTACGCAATTTTTATCAATGGGAAAAACACCATAACCGTATCCGTTGTAATTGTATATAATTGTCGTTGGTTTTGGTAATCCAATAGCACCTTTAATAGGGGTGCTTTTATTCTTTAAAGTGACTTTTAGTACTTTTACACCGTTTGCATAGACCAAACCTATTTCAAAAATTTGTGGCCAAAGATTTCCCGAACCGTCTTCTGCTTTTTGATTAATCGTAAAACTTTTTATCCGATTTTCAGTATCATATTTGATGTTTTCTGTAAGTATGGGTCTTCCGGATTGTTTTACCCATACGTCACTCCATAAATTGAGGTTTAATGAAGTTTGATGGTCTAGAATTGTTATTAAATCATTCCAATCGGCATTTTTGTTTGCAAATTTTTGAATGTATTTTTGAATTCCTTTCCTAAATGGTTTTTCTCCCATGCTTGTTTCGAGCTGACGCATCATAATTGGTGCTTTGTCATAAATTATACTTCCATAAAGCGAACCTGCATTTTTTAAGTTTTCCAAGTTTTGTTTAATTGGATTTGTTCCTGCCGTTCTATCCTCGCCATAAGCGCTCGGATAATGTGAGGTCAGAAATTGCAGGCTATGATTTACTTCAGGAAAAAGGGGGTTTACCATTTTATCGGCCATAAAATTGGCAAATACTTCTTTCATCCAAACATCGTCAAACCATTTCATAGTCACTAAATTTCCAAACCACATGTGTGCTGTTTCGTGAGCGATTAATTTAGCACGATCTAATTTTTCGCTACTGGTGGCGCTAGTGTCTAAAAACAAATCAGATTCGTCATATTGTATTGCGCCAAGATGTTCCATGCCACCATATTGATGCGAAGGGATGGCCACAAAATCAAGTTTTTGGAAAGGAAATGGGTACGAAGTATAGTCCTCCAAAAAAGAGATGGCTTGTTCATGTTGTTTAAAAATAACATCCGTACTTTCTTTGATTTTTTCAGCATTATTTTCCCGATATAGAAAAGTGCTATGGAACGAATTTACTTTTTGGGTGGTGCTTTTAAATTTTCCAGCCACAAAAGAAAACAAATAAGAACTCATTTTATCGGAAGGGGCAAATTCGTATTTCACACATTCGTTTTCTGCTGTTTGCTTATTGATAGTCGATGCACTAAGGACTGACCAATCTTTAGGAGCGATTATGGTAAGTGTATACTGTGCTTTTAAATCAGGTTGGTCGATGCAGGGGAATAAAGTGCTGGCTCTGTCGGGCACTAAAAGGGTATATAAAAATTCATCATTTCGATTTAAAGATGAATTGCCTGCTATAAAAGAAATTCTTATTGTATTTGGCCCTAATTTTAAATGTTCTGGCGCAATAGTAATATGCTCGTTTTCATGAACTATGGGTATGGACAATCCATTGGCTTGAATGGTTTTTACATTTTCCGTTTTTTCATTAAAATCTAAATATAAAGGTTGGGACAAATCCGTTAAGGTAAGATTCAAAATTAAATTAGATACTACTAGTTCTGATTTTTCTGGCGGAATTGAAAATGATAATCCGTAAGAAATACCTTCAATTTGATGTTTGCGAAAATCTGCCAAGTTTTTTGAAACACCATTCTCTAATATGTGCGTTTGTTTTAAATTAGACTGGGAGAAGCCAAGGCTAACCGTAAAAACAAGACCAATGAAGCAATTTATAAATTTCATTTTTGGAGACTAATGTTGGTTAAAAATAAAAAAAAGATTTGACTTTCGTCAAACCTTTCTATTTAATACGTGGAGATTGCTTCTAATCCCCAATGAATGTTGATTACAACAAAGCGTCCAAGCTATCTGCATAAGTTTGTTTAGGAGCCACTCCCACTTGTTTTCCCACTACTTCTCCGTTGTGAAAAACCAACACTGTTGGAATATTTCTCACACCGTATTTTGCGGCAAACTCTTGGTTTGCGTCCACATCTACTTTTCCTACGACTACTTTTCCTGCGTATTCTTCGCTGATTTGGTCAATGATTGGCCCAACCATTCTACACGGTCCACACCAAGCTGCCCAAAAATCTACCATTACCGGTTTGTCGGATTTTAAAACTACTTCTTCAAAAGTAGCGTCTGTTATTGCTAATGCCATACTATTTTTTTGTTTAAGGTTTACCGTTTGAACTGTTTAAGTTCTAAACTTGAGTACAAAGATAAAGAAACGTTTGGGTTAAGAAGTGTAACTTGTATTAGATTTTGCTATTTTTAAATTGTTATAACTTATCAATTCAGTTTAAAGTGAATCTGCATCCCCTCCAATTCTACTAACAATTCATTCGAAATCTTGATTTTTAATTTCCGGCTCGGCATGGCTATTCGGGTGATGACTTTTGTTTCTTCAATTTCTGAAATTGTTTCAACTAGGATTGGTTCCTCGTCTTCTGAAATTTCTTCAGTGAAAATGGCCGGTTCATCGGATATTTCATCGTCAAACAAGACCGACTCCGTTTTTTCTTCCACGGTACTACTTTCAGGAAGAATTTCACCAGAAACTTCGATGTTTTTTTTTATTTTTTCCAACTCCATAATTTCAAAAGTGACGGTGTTATCTCCTTTGTGGGTATGGAAAACTGCATTTAATTTCGAAATAAAATCGGCGTTCAAATCTTTTATATCCAATAAAATGCTTAGTTTTTTCGCAAAATTTTCAAACACATCCTGCAACATTTTAAATTCTGTAAATTGTAATCTTGGATCTCCTTTTTTTCCTGTATCTCGATCTACCCAACCCTCTTTTACTAATATTTTTATATAGGTAAAGCTATTTGGAATCAGATAATGTCGGTTTTTCATATATTCTTCACCGAAAATTTTGAACTCGTAGCTCTCATCATATCCTTCCAGATTAAAGGATGCCCAGCCTTTTCCGTTTTTGGCAATTCGGTGTTGCACGTTACTGATTATTCCCCCGAAAGTTAAATTTTTATTCACAAATTGATTCAAATCTCTCAGTGATTCCAGTTTAGAATTACAGAAATATTTCATTTCAAATTTAAAATCATCCAGCGGATGCCCCGAAATATAAATCCCGACCACTTCTTTCTCTTTGGCCAATTTTTCCATCGTGCTCCAGTCCTCGCAAGGCGGCACAACAGGTTCTGCAATTTGGACATCGCTACTCTCGCCGAACAAACTTACCTGCGATGAATTCTCGTTTTCCTGAAATTTTGCACCGTATCGAATGGCCTTTTCATAGAAAGTTATTCCATCGCCATCATCATGAAAATATTGGGCTCGGGTTGTTCCAAAAAACGAGTCAAAACCACCC
The DNA here is from genome assembly GCA_044357435.1 of Flavobacterium sp. Lineage (GTDB taxonomy): Bacteria > Bacteroidota > Bacteroidia > Flavobacteriales > Flavobacteriaceae > Flavobacterium. Next base: position 3,541 of record JBIKPM010000001.1, read on the forward strand.
GCCAAGGCCAGATTTTCCAATGCTTTTTTATTGGCGGCACGCAAATCGATGCGCTTGGTCAAATCAAAAATAGACTTGTAGTTGGAGTCTTTCCTGCTTTCGACAATAGTGGCTACGGCTCCTGAACCAACGCCTTTGACGGCTCCCATCCCGAAGCGAACAGCATATTGGTCATTTACCGTAAATTTATAAAACGACTCATTCACGTCGGGTCCCAAAACCTGCAATCCCATACGTTTGCATTCTTCCATAAAAAAGGAAACTTGCTTGATATCACTCATATTGTTCGACAAAACCGCCGCCATATATTCAGCTGGATAATTCGCTTTCAAATAGGCAGTTTGGTACGCAATCCAAGCATAACAAGTAGAATGCGATTTGTTAAACGCATATTCCGCAAAGGCTTCCCAATCTTTCCAGATTTTTTCCAATTTATCTTCGGCGTGCCCTTTGGCAGCAGCCTGACTGATGAATTTGGGTTTCATTTTGTCCAAAACATCTTTCTGTTTTTTTCCCATCGCTTTACGCAAAACGTCGGCATCACCTTTGGAGAAATCCGCCAGTTTTTGTGACAAAAGCATTACTTGTTCCTGGTAAACCGTAATTCCATAAGTGTCTTTCAGTAATTCTTCGCAGGCTTCAAGATCATAAACAATTTCTTCCTCGCCATTTTTTCGTTTGACGAAACTCGGAATATAGGCAATTGGCCCTGGACGGTACAAGGCGTTCATCGCAATCAAATCAGGGAAAACCGTAGGTTTTAATTCCTTCATATATTTTTGCATTCCGGCACTTTCATACTGGAAGATTCCCACTGTTTCGCCACGCTGAAAAAGCTCATAGGTCTTTGCATCATCAATGGGGAATTCGTCTGGATTGAGGTCTATGTTGCTTCTGTATTTTACTAATTTAACGGTGTCTTTAATCAAAGTCAGTGTTTTCAAACCCAAGAAGTCCATCTTCAACAAACCGGCACTTTCCACCACCGAGTTATCAAATTGCGTTACATACAAATCAGAATCTTTGGCAGTAGCCACGGGAACAAAATCGGTAATATCGCTTGGCGTAATAATAACTCCACAAGCGTGAATCCCCGTATTTCTGAGATTTCCTTCCAATACTTTGGCTTGTTGGATAGTTTCTCCGCCCAAATCTCCTTCATTGGCCAAGCCAATTAATTCTTTTATTTTTTCAAATTCTTCGGGTCGAACCGCCTTTTTTATCAGGTCTTCTTTCTCATTTAAAAAACGGGCTAAATTCCACTTGGACGGCATCATTCCCGGAATCAATTTGGCAATTTTATCGGCTTCGAATAAAGGCAAATCTAATACGCGAGCTGTATCCCGAATCGCCGATTTTGTAGCCATTTTACCATACGTGATAATCTGCGCCACTTGTTTCGAACCATATTTCCGAATCACATAATCCATTACGCTGCTTCGGCCTTCGTCATCAAAATCGATATCAATATCGGGTAACGACACACGATCTGGATTCAGAAAACGCTCAAAAAGCAGGTTGTACATTAAAGGGTCTATATTGGTGATTTTCAAACAATACGCGACTACCGAACCTGCTGCAGAACCCCGACCAGGCCCAACAGAAACCCCCATTTTTCGGGCTTCGGCGATGAAATCCTGAACAATCAAAAAATAACCGGGATAACCCGAATTTTCAATGGTCAACAATTCAAAATCCAATCTTTCCTGAATTTCGGGTGTGATTTCGGAATATCTTCGTTTGGCTCCTTCAAAAGTAAGATGTCGCAAATAAGCATTTTCGCCTCGAACTCCCCCATCTATGGTATCCTCCGGAACATTAAATTCTGACGGAATTTCGAATTTTGGCAGCAAGACTTCTCGAGCCAAATTGTAAATTTCAATTTTGTCCACAATTTCGGAAATATTCGAAATCGCTTCCGGCAAGTCGTTGAAGTTTTTCTTCATTTCCTCGCCCGACTTGAAATAATATTCCTGATTGGGCAAGCCGTAACGATAGCCACGACCACGACCTATTGGCGTAGATTGCTTTTCGCCCTCTTTTACACACAATAAAATGTCGTGCGCATTGGCATTGTCCTTTTCAATGTAAAAAGTGTTATTGGTCGCCACTATTTTGACATCGTGCTTTCTGGCCAATGAAATCAAGCCTTCGTTCACGCGGTTTTCATCTTCCTGATTGTGCCGCATCACTTCGATATAGAAATCTTCGCCAAATTCTTGTTTCCACCAAAGCAAGGCTTCTTCTGCTTGGTTTTCGCCCAAATTTAAAATCTTGCTTGGGATTTCTCCGTAGAGATTTCCAGACAAAACAATAATGTCTTCTTTGTATTGTTGAATAATTTTTCGATCTATTCTTGGCACATAATAAAAGCCTTCGGTGTACCCGATCGAAGACATTTTCGCCAAATTATGGTAGCCTTTTTTGGTCTTCGCCAAAAGAACAACTTGATATCCATTGTCTTTTACGGACTTGTTTTTATGGTCTTCACAAACAAAAAATTCGCAACCAACGATGGGTTTTATCGAAACTTCGGTCGGTGCTTCGCCTTTTTCAATAGCTTCCTTATTTTTGGTTTCTGCCGCCTTATTATGGTATAAAATATCGCGAACAAAGTGAAAAGCCCCCATTAAATTGGCGTGATCAGTAATTGCCACGGCCGGCATTTTTTGCTGTGAAGCTGCTTTAACCAAGGCCGCAACGCTAATCGTGGATTGCAAAACCGAAAACTGCGTGTGATTGTGCAAATGCACAAAATCAGAATCAATTAAGATTTGTTTATTCTCCGAAAGTTCCTGTTTTGAAATGGGTGCGGCTTGCTGACCACCCAATTGCTGCCGAATTTTATCGGATGCTTCCTTTAAATTAATGTGTTGTAACCCGATGAGTTGAATTTCTCGTGGATTTTTTAATTGAAAATCCTCGAAATACTCCTGCTCTACTTCGAGCTCCGTTTTCGTAAAAACTTCGGTACGGATTAATTCGAAAAAGCAACGCGTTGTTGCCTCCACATCGGCTGTGGCGTTGTGCGCTTCGGAGAACGGTTTGTTGAAAAGATAAGAGTGCAATTCGGTTAGTGTAGGTAGCTTGAATTTACCGCCACGACCACCCGGAAGTTTTAATAAAGAAGCCGTTACTTCGGTACACGTATCGAGAATTGGCATCGAACCCATCGGACTTTCAACGCCCAACCTATAAAATTCGCATCCCATAATATTGATGTCAAAACCTAGATTTTGACCCACAATAAATTTGGTTTTCGATAAAGCAATATTGAATTTTTCTAAAACTTCAGCCAATGGAATTCCTTCGGCTTCGGCCAATTCGGTTGAAATACCATGAATTCTCTCGGCATCATACGGAATATTGAACCCTTCGGGCTTGACCAAGTAATCCTGATGTTCGATGACTTTTCCCATAGCATCGTGCAACTGCCAAGCAATTTGAATACATCTTGGCCAGTTGTCTGTGTCAGAAATAGGTGCGCCCCAACGCTTTGGTAATCCTGTGGTTTCGGTATCGAATATTAAGTACATAATTGAAATTAAAGTAATTGAATTTATTTAAAAAGACAATCTATTTATTGAAAAAAACATTTAACGAAGATTAAATTTATTCCAAGCATCATCTTCCCACTGTTCTCCAAATTTTTTATTCTCTATTACTACATCTTTATCATTACCATAACTTAAACTAGGTAACTCAAAAATCACATTCCCTTTTGAATCTGAAATTAAATATCCTTCGGATGTTATCATAACAGCTTCCTTTAACAAAATTTCATCAATATCATTTGAAACATTTTTACGGTTATCACAAACATTTAAAAATAAATCATCTTCCCAATTTGCTATAAATTTCTCGAATTCAATATCAGATAATGATGAATATTCCCTGCGTAATTCTGAATATGAATACTTACCACCATTCTGGTCGTCAAATATTGTGTCTCTCAATTTATAGTTGACACTACTTATTGCTTTTAATATTTTTATTGGTAATTTTTTTCTATTAGAAATTTGCTTTATAATTATTAAAGGAATTTCCTCTTTACCATCTACATAAACCGTCTTAATTCTACAGCAAAATGCGAGTATATAACCATACATATAGTCCTTTAATTGATTATGTATTTCAGATATGTTTATTTTACCATTAACATCTCCAAATAATTTCTCAAAACCTCTTACAGTTACTTTTAACCAAACTTTAAGTACTCTTTTTTGTGTATTCTCTGTTGAAAAAATATGAGAGTCTAATAAAGAAAACAATCGATTATCTTCAATATGTTCCATTTCTCTAATTTGGACAAGTTGCATCATCATATGATCATTCCCTTCATCGTCTTTGGCTAATTTAAATCCCGAAATAAACATATAATGTTTTGGTACCTCAATTAATCTCCTATATCTATTACAAACAGTATTTAAAAGCTCGCTAAATTCTTTATCATCTACAAATTCCCCTTTGATGTAATTTGAAGATTCTATTCTTTTACTTAAATTATCTTTCTTAGCAAGAAAAGCTTCCTTTAAATTAATATGCTGCAATCCAATGAGTTGAATTTCTCTCGGATTTTTTAATTGGAAATCCTCGAAATATTCCTGCTCAACTTCGAGTTCTTTCTTGGTAAAAACTTCGGTACGAATTAATTCGAAAAAGCAACGCGTTGTTGCCTCGACATCGGCAGTGGCGTTGTGCGCTTCCGAGAAGGGTTTATTGAAAAGATAAGAATGTAACTCGGAAAGGGTCGGGAATTTGAATTTTCCACCTCGCCCACCAGGTAATTTCAATAAGTTTGCCGATGTGTCCGTCATCGTGTCCAAAACAGGCATCGCACCCATCGTACTTTCAACACCCAATCTATAAAATTCGCAACCCATAATATTGACGTCAAAACCTAGATTATGACCCACAATAAATTTGGTTTTCGATAAAGCAACATTGAATTTTTCTAAAACTTCAGCCAATGGAATTCCTTCGGCTTCGGCCAATTCAGTCGAAATACCATGAATTCTTTCGGCATTATACGGAATATTGAACCCTTCTGGTTTCACCAAATAGTCTTGATGTTCGATGACTCTTCCCATATCATCGTGGAGCTGCCAAGCGATTTGAATACATCTTGGCCAGTTGTCCGTGTCGGAAATGGGAGCCGTATATTTTTTAGGTAATCCTGTGGTTTCGGTATCGAATATTAAGTACATAGTTGGATTTTAATGCTTTGCAATTGCCTGAAATTGCATTTAGCAGTTTTCAAATTTAGAATTTTTTAGTTGAAAACATTGTGGAAGTTATCAACAAAAATGACACCATTAAACCCAAATAAATTAACAACTCTTCTTTTTGGATGTCGTAGTATTTAATCCAAATAAAACATTAAAAATTTAGTTTAAAAAATAACTTTTCGAAAAAACAGTTGGGATGAAAAACAAAAAAAAGTCTATTTAAACAAAACAAACAGTGTTAATTATTATTTAAAATCAATATTTTTATTGATTTATATCCTAAAAACAAGCATTTTAGCCTTTGAAAAATAGCGATGTAGTAAAAATAGTATGGACTCCCACTTTAAATTACGTTAGTTGTGAAAGAAAAAAAAGTTAAAAACGAGAAGAGTACAGAAAATCATAAACAGATAAACAGAAGTAGTTAAGCACCATAAAACCATTTTGGGTATCGTATATAAGTAAATAATAAAATTGACAACTTTATTTTTTTTTATAAATTTGCTCCCATTGTTTCAATTTTGGTCAACGGACTAGGATTGCAAAAAGAAATACACTTAAAAAAATAGTTAAAAATGAGTACTACATTATTCGACAAAGTATGGGATTCGCACGTGGTGCGTAAAATTGAAGATGGACCAGACGTGTTTTTTATTGACCGACATTTCATTCACGAAGTTACAAGTCCTGTTGCTTTTTTAGGTTTAAAAGAAAGAGGAATCACCGTTTTGTATCCAGAACGCACTTTTGCCACTGCCGATCACAATACGCCAACAATAAACCAACACTTGCCCGTTGCTGATGCTTTATCAGCTAATCAATTAAAAGCATTAGAAGATAACGCAGCAGAATATGGAATTTCTCACTGGGGGTTAGGTCACCAAAAAAATGGGATTGTACACGTGGTAGGTCCTGAAAACGGAATTACTTTGCCGGGTGCAACGATTGTTTGCGGCGATTCTCACACTTCTACGCACGGTGCTTTTGGCGCTATTGCTTTTGGTATCGGAACTTCCGAGGTGGAAATGGTATTGTCAACCCAATGCATCATGCAACCGAAACCTAAGAAAATGCGTATCAACGTGAATGGTAAATTGAGTAAAGGTGTGGGTCCAAAAGACGTGGCACTTTATATTATTTCTCAATTGACTACCTCTGGAGGTACCGGGTATTTTGCAGAATATGCAGGAAATGTTTTTGAAGATATGTCTATGGAAGGCAGAATGACCGTTTGTAACTTGAGTATCGAAATGGGTGCTCGTGGCGGAATGATTGCCCCTGACCAAAAAACATTCGATTTCTTGGAGGGACGTTTATACGCTCCAAAAGGAGAAGCTTGGGATAAAGCGGTTGCTTATTGGAAAACCTTGAAAACCGATGCTGATGCTGTTTTTGATGCTGAATTAAACATTGATGCAGCAGATATTGAACCAATGATCACGTATGGCACGAATCCTGGAATGGGAATTGGTATCTCAAAAAATATTCCGAACGCCAACCAAGTGGAAGGTGGAGAGGAAACTTATAAAAAATCGCTAGCCTATATGGGCTTTGAAGAAAATGACACAATGATTGGAAAGCCAATTGATTTTGTTTTCTTGGGAAGTTGTACCAATGGTAGAATTGAAGATTTTAGAGCTTTTACAGAAATTGTAAAAGGGCGAAAAAAAGCAGATAATGTAACGGCTTGGCTAGTTCCAGGCTCCCACGTTGTAGAAGCACAGATCAAAGAAGAAGGGCTTTTGGATATTCTTACAGAAGCTGGTTTTGTATTGCGTCAGCCAGGATGTTCGGCTTGTTTGGCAATGAACGATGATAAAGTTCCTGCCGGAAAATATGCGGTAAGTACATCCAACAGAAACTTCGAAGGTCGTCAAGGTCCAGGTTCTAGAACTTTATTGGCAAGTCCAATTATGGCTGCAGCTGCTGCCGTTACCGGAAAATTAACTGATCCTAGAGATTTGTTTTAATTAAATGTCAATTTCAAAATAACAACAAAAATTAATAAAATGTTTTAGTTTTTAAAATTCTGTTTTCTAACTGAGAAACCTGAAACCTGAAACCTGAAACCTGAAACCTAAAAAAAATGGCATACGATAAATTTAATATCCTTACGAGTAGTGCAGTGCCACTACCAATAGAAAACGTGGACACCGATCAAATCATTCCAGCTCGTTTCTTGAAAGCTACGAAACGGGAAGGTTTTGGAGATAATCTTTTCAGAGATTGGAGATACAACGGAGATGAAACTCCAAAAGCAGATTTCGTATTAAACGACAAAACCTACAGCGGAAAAATCCTTGTTGGCGGTAAGAACTTCGGATCGGGTTCTTCAAGAGAGCACGCAGCTTGGGCGGTTTATGATTACGGTTTTCGCGCGGTTGTTTCTAGTTTCTTTGCCGATATCTTCAAAGGGAACTGTTTGAACATTGGCGTTTTGCCAGTGCAAGTGAGTCCCGAATTTGCGGATACTATTTTCAAAGCAATCGAAGCGGACCCAAAAACGGAATTGGAAATCAATTTGCCTGCGCAAACCATTACTTTGTTAGCTACGGGACAAAAAGAGTCTTTTGACATCAGTGGGTATAAAAAAGACAACATGATTAATGGTTTTGACGATATTGATTATTTGCAAAACATAAAATCAGAAGTGGTTGCATTTGCCGACCAGCTTCCTTACTAAAAAAGAAGAATAGTAATAAATGCAGTTACCTAAGCATTCCTTTTGGGTTTTGCCAAAGTAACTGCTTTTAGTGTTTTATAAGAATACAATGTCATGATTTCTAATTTATGAAGTCGAAACAGTATTAGCATCAAATTTAAAATGGAAAAAAGAAAAATTGAAATAATGGATACGACACTTCGTGATGGGGAACAAACCTCAGGAGTATCATTTTCTGCTGCAGAAAAATTAACCATTGCGCAATTGTTGCTAGAAGAATTAAATATTGATCGAATCGAAGTCGCTTCTGCACGAGTGAGTGAAGGGGAATTTCAAGGCGTAAAAGGCATAATGGCTTGGGCTGAAGAAAAAGGCTATGCCAATCGAATTGAAGTCTTAACCTTTGTTGACAAAGGACTTTCAATAGAATGGATGAAAAAAGCAGGGGCCAAAGTTCAAAATTTATTGACCAAAGGATCTTTGAATCACCTTACGCACCAATTAAAAAAAACACCCGAACAGCATTTCTCTGAAATAGCGGAAAGTATTGCTTTGGCCAATGAAAATGGAATTGAAACCAATGTTTATCTTGAAGATTGGAGTAATGGGATGCGGAATTCTCCAGAATATGTTTTTCAGTATTTGGATTTCATAACAAAGCAGCCTGTAAAAAGGATTTTATTGCCGGATACTTTAGGAGTCCTAATTCCATCGGATACTTTTGAATTTATTTCAAAAATAACTGCAAAATACCCGAACACGCATTTTGATTTTCATGCCCATAATGATTACGATTTAAGTGTAGCCAATGCAATGGAAGCCATAAAAGCGGGAATCAGCGGCCTACATGTTACGGTAAACGGAATGGGCGAACGCGCAGGGAACGCCCCTCTTGAAAGTACGGTGGCGGTCATCAATGATTTCTTGCCAGAAATAAAAATAAATGTAAAAGAATCGTCCCTTTACTCGGTGAGTAAATTGGTGGAAACTTTTACAGGATATAGAATACCGGCCAATAAGCCAATTGTAGGGGACAATGTGTTCACCCAAACAGCGGGAATCCATGCTGATGGAGACAACAAAAACAACCTGTATTTTAATGATTTACTTCCAGAACGTTTTGGAAGAAAACGAAAATATGCCTTAGGAAAAACATCCGGAAAAGCCAATATCGAAAAGAATCTTCAGGAATTAGGATTGCAACTCAATCAAGAGGATTTAAAATTGGTTACCCAACGCATCATTGAACTTGGGGACAAAAAAGAAACCGTTACCAAAGAAGATTTGCCTTACATCATTTCCGATGTTTTGGACAGCCAGAGCTATGAAGAGAAAATTGTGGTGGAATCGTATGTGCTGGTTCATTCTAAAGGGTTGCGTCCTTCCACAACAATATGTTTAAAAATACACGGAGAAATTTTTGAAGAGAATGCGCAAGGAGATGGACAATTTGACGCCTTTATGAATGCGCTTTCAAAAATTTACAAAACTAAAAAAATGGTGTTGCCAAAATTGATTGATTATGCCGTTAGGATTCCTCCTGGAAGTAGCTCGGATGCCTTATGCGAGACTATCATAACCTGGACCAATGACGGAAAAGAATTTAAGACGAGAGGATTAGATTCAGATCAAACCGTTGCGGCCATCATAGCAACTCAAAAAATGCTGAATGTTGTAACAACAAACTAAAAAAATATACTAACATAATAACCATATAATGAAATATACTATTGCCCTTTTAGCAGGAGACGGAATTGGTCCGGAAGTAGTCAATGAAGCCGTAAAAGTTTCTGAAGCCATTGCGAAAAAATTCAACCACGAAATCAATTGGACTCCGGCACTTACGGGAGCTTGTGCTATTGATGCCGTTGGAGTTCCTTATCCTGATGAAACACATGAAATTTGTATGAAAGCGGACGCCGTTTTATTCGGAGCCATTGGTCACCCAAAATACGACAATGACCCAAGCGCTCCAGTAAGACCAGAGCAAGGATTATTGTTGATGCGTAAAAAATTAGGCTTGTTTGCCAATGTGCGTCCAACGTTTACTTTTCCTTCTTTGATTGATAATTCTCCTTTAAAAAGAGAAAGAATCGAAGGAACCGATTTGGTTTTCTTGAGAGAATTGACTGGAGGAATCTATTTTGGCGAAAAAGGAAGAAAAGATGGTGGCGAAACTGCTTTCGACAACTGTGTTTATACTAGAGCCGAAGTGCAACGTTTAGCTAAAAAAGGATTTGAATTGGCCATGACACGTAGCAAAAGATTGTGTTGTGTGGACAAAGCAAACGTATTGGAAACTTCCCGTTTATGGAGAGAAACCGTTCAGGCTATGGAAAAAGATTATCCTGAGGTTACGGTAAGCTATGAATTCGTTGATGCCGTTGCGATGCGTTTGGTTCAATGGCCAAATTCATACGACGTATTAATCACCGAAAATTTATTTGGAGACATATTAACTGACGAAGCATCGGTAATTTCGGGCTCTATGGGCTTAATGCCTTCAGCGTCTGTAGGTGAGCATACCTCTTTATATGAGCCAATTCACGGTTCGTATCCACAAGCAACGGGCTTGAATATTGCAAATCCGTTGGCGACAATATTATCGGCAGCGATGATGTTTGAAGATGCTTTTGGCTTGCATGATGAGGCAGCTGCTATCAGGGCCGTTGTAAACAAATCGTTAGAACAAGGAATTGTTACTGAAGATTTGGCCGTAAAAGGAGCCAAAGCCTACAAAACCAGTGAATTAGGGGATTGGTTGGTTGCCAATCTATAAAAACTCCTGTAAAGACGCACTGCAGTGCGTCTCTATATGGGTATCTTAATAGGAATATAAAAACAAAAAAGGTGTCAATTAAAATTGACACCTTTTTTTATGTAATAAAGAAAATATTAATATCCTCCTCTGTTTCCACCACCACGGTTATCTCCACCACGGCTGTTTCCACCACCATAACCTCCGCGTGAATCTCCACCACGGCTGCTATTAAAACTTCTTCTTTCGCCTTCTGGTTTTGGCTCAGACTTATTCACTACAATGGCACGACCTTGAACAGTCGCTCCGTTTAACTCATCAATTGCTTTTTGAGCCTCGTCATCATTTGGCATTTCAACAAAACCGAATCCTTTACTTCTTCCAGTAAATTTATCAGTAATAATTTTTACAGAATCAACTGCACCGTAAGCCTCGAAAGACTCTCTTAAATCTGCTTCCTCAATACTGAACGGAAGGCTTCCAACAAAAATATTCATATGTACTTATTTATAATAATTATGACAAATGTAGGCTTATTTTTCTCTAATCTACTATGTATTAGCTTATTTATGTTTTTTATTTTTGTGAATTATTCAAAATTAGAAGCTAAAAGCCCTGATTACAAGAGTTTTTATAAAATTTTCCAAATTTTTAAACTAATGCATTACTTCACGGGAACTTTATAAAAGTGCCCATATTGAAAATTCAAAAGCGGTCCAGCCAATGGATTATTAGTGACATTTACTGCATTAAATTTAAATGTCCCTGTAACAGTTTTGTTTACCTCATCATATTTTTCTATAACAATTTCTCCATCCACTTCACCAATTCCAGCCTCAGTCTTAAAAGTGATTTTAGGATTAGAATCCTCTAAAACATAAGTTGCTATATTCAAATTGTTGATCCCTAAAATATAAGTTCCTGGATTTTTAGAATTAGTTATTAAAGTCACTTTTTCATTTCTCGTATACGCTTCTATAGTTAGGACGTTGTTTGAAAATGTAGCTTTAGAAGTAACAGCTCTCCAAAAGACACTATCCTTAAGCCCTTGAAAAGAGGGATTGTTGAACTTCACTTCCTCTTGACAAGATACAAAGGCAAATAATAGGAGAATATATAGAACCTGTTTTTTCATTCGAAGTAAATATTTGTTTTTGGTTTTAAAATGGAATTCGCTATGCTCATTTCATGATTCACGTCATTGTAGTAAACAAAAGTATATTATTTTGACTTAAAAAAGGATATTGAGCTAAAAATTCGACTAGTAAAACAACATAAAAGATTGCCTTACATTAAAATCCAATTCGAATTAGTATTTATCGATAAAAAATGTATCTTTGCACCCTTAATTAACAGAGGTCGAGTACCTCAAAATTTAATCATAAGATTATGTCAGTAAAAATTAGATTACAAAGACACGGTAAAAAAGGAAAACCTTTTTACTGGGTTGTAGCAGCTGATGCTCGCTCAAAAAGAGATGGTAAATACCTAGAAAAAATTGGTACTTACAATCCAAACACAAATCCTGCAACTATCGATTTAAATCTTGATAGCGCGGTAAAATGGTTGCACAATGGTGCTCAACCTACTGAAACGGCTAAAGCTATTCTTTCTTACAAAGGTGCTTTGTTGAAACACCACCTTGATGGCGGTATCCGTAAAGGAGCTTTAACCCAAGAACAAGCTGATGCAAAATTAGCGGAATGGTTAGAAGCAAAATCAGGAAAAGTAGATGCCAAAAAAGAAGGTTTGACAAAAGCGCAAGCCGATGCAAAAACTAAGGCTTTGAAAGCAGAAAAAGAAGTTAACGCAAAACGTTTAGCTGCAGCTGCTCAAGCTGAAGCAGATGCTATTGCTGCTGCCACTCCTGCTGTTGAAGAAGAAGTTGCTGAGGTTGAAGTAGAAGCTGTCGCTGAAGAAGTTACAGAAGTAGAAACTCCTGTTGCCGAAGAAGCTCCTGTTGCTGCAGTTGAAGAAGCTCCTGCGGTTGAAGAAGCTCCAGTTGCTGAAGTTGAAGAAACTCCTGCCGCTGAAGAAACTCCTGCCGCTGAAGAAAATAACGAAACTACAGAGGCATAATTTTCAAGCGACGATGCGTAAAGAAGATTGTTTCTATTTAGGTAAAATCGCAAAAAAATTTAGCTTTAAAGGGGAAGTTCTTGCCTATTTAGATACGGACGAACCCGAGTTATACGAAAACTTGGAATCAGTGTTTGTTGAATGCAACAAACACTTGGTTCCTTTTTTTATTGAAAGTTGTTCCCTCCACAAAAACGACTTTCTTAGAATTCGTTTTGAAGATATGAATACTGAGGAAGATGCCGATGCCATAATGGGCAATGCCATTTACCTTCCTTTAGAAATGTTGCCCAAACTTACCGGCAATAAATTCTACTTTCATGAAGTAATTGGTTTTGAAGTCGAAGACAAACGCCTTGGTGTGGTTGGAAAAATACAATCCATAAATGATTCTACGGCACAACCGCTGTTCGAAGTTTTGAATGGTGATGTGGAGATTCTTATTCCCATGATTGACCATTTCCTTGTAAAAATTGATAGGGAAAACAAAAAAGTCATCATGGATTTGCCGGAAGGTCTTATAGAAATGTACCTTTAAAAGGAAATTCCAATACTAAAATTCCAAATTCCAACATGGGGGGTGAAATTCCAATATTTTAATTTAAATTTGAAATTCAAAATCAATTAGACGAATCAGTCTTTGTATATGAGTTTTGGAATTTAACAGTATTATGGAAAAACCATATGATTTAGAAGAAAGAACCTTTTTGTTTGCAAAAAGTTGTAGAATTTACATTAGAATTTTATCCAAAACAGCCTCAAATATTGAGGATGCAAAACAATTAGTAAGATCTTCGGGGTCTGTTGGCGCTAACTATATTGAAGCGAATGAAAAACTGGGAGATAAAGATTTTATATTTCGATTGAAGATATCCCGCAAAGAAGCTAAAGAGTCGAAATATTGGTTACGCCTCTTACATGATTTAAATCCTGAATTGGCACATTATTCCGATCCTTTACTAGTCGAAATTGAAGAGCTACGCAAAATACTATCTTCTATAATTAACAAAACCTCCTCTTAAATCCATGCTCCCATTGGAATTTGGAATTTAAAATATTGGAATTTAATTTTCATCTATGTTTCAATTCAAACAATTTTCGCTTGAACAAGACCGATGCGCTATGAAAATTGGCACTGACGGAGTTTTGCTTGGTGCTTGGACACCAATTGAAAATAATCCTCGCAGCATTTTAGACATTGGAACCGGAACCGGAATCATGGCGTTGATGCTGGCGCAAAGAAGTTCAGTAAGCCAGATTGACGCGCTCGAAATTGATGAAAATGCTTACGAACAAGCCACAGACAATTTTGAAAATTCCCCTTGGAATGACCGATTGTTTTGTTTTCACGCCGCACTTGATGAATTCGTCGAAGAACCCGAAGACGAGTATGATTTAATCGTTTCCAATCCCCCATTCTATAGCGAAGATTACAAAACGGATAATTCGCAACGCGATTTGGCCCGTTTTCAAGACGCCATGCCTTTCGAGGATTTAATTGAAGCCGCTGACTTGTTGCTTTCCGAGAACGGAATTTTCACGGTGATCATTCCATTTAAAGAGGAAGAAAATTTCATTTACCTGTGCGCCAAAGCCGAATTGTATCCCGTAAAAGTTACTCGGGTAAAAGGCTCACATAAAACCCCAATTGTGAGAAGTTTATTGGCATTCAAAAGATATGAATTGTCTGTTTTAACTGCCGATGAGTTGGTTATTGAAATCAACAGACACGAGTATACGGATGAATATATTGAGTTGACAAAGGATTTCTACTTGAAGATGTAACTCGAAATCAAGGATAAACTCGAAATCATAATTCCATCAGTTTTTTAAAATATAACTTTAAGACTTTGTTTTGTTATATTTCTTTATGTAGATTTGTAACACTATAATTAACAGATTGCTTCGTTTCTCTGCGTTGTGCTCACAATGAAATAAATTATGAAACCAGACTTATTTCAAGCTCCAGATTATTACAATTTAGACGAATTATTGACGGATGAACATAAATTAGTACGTGATGCCGCACGCGAATGGGTCAAACGTGAAGTTACTCCAATCATTGAAGACTACACCCAAAGAGCCGAATTCCCAACGCAAATCATCAAGGGCTTGGCCAATATTGGCGCTTTTGGCCCTTATATTCCCCAAGAATATGGCGGTGCAGGTTTAGACCAAATTTCGTATGGCTTGATTATGCAGGAAATTGAGCGGGGCGATTCCGGTGTTCGTTCCACGGCGTCGGTGCAATCGTCCTTGGTGATGTATCCCATTTGGAAATACGGAACCGAGGAACAACGCCTAAAATATTTACCCCGACTCGCATCGGGAGAACTTATGGGTTGCTTTGGCTTGACCGAGCCCAATTACGGTTCTGATCCTGGAAGTATGATTACCAATTTCAAGGATATGGGCGACCATTACTTATTAAATGGTGCAAAAATGTGGATTTCGAACGCCCCTTTTGCTGATATTGCCATAGTTTGGGCGAAAGATGAGGCAGGAAGAATTCACGGATTAATTGTGGAACGGGGCATGGAAGGATTTTCAACTCCGGAAACGCATCATAAATGGTCGCTTCGCGCTTCGGCAACTGGCGAGTTGATTTTTGATAATGTGAAGGTGCCAAAAGAAAACAGATTACCCAATAAATCAGGATTGAGTGCGCCACTGGGATGCTTGGATTCTGCCCGTTACGGAATTGCTTGGGGCGCCATAGGGGCTGCAATGGATTGTTATGATACCGCATTGCGCTACGCCAAGGAAAGAATACAATTTGACAAACCTATTGCCGGAATGCAACTGCAACAGAAAAAATTGGCCGAAATGATTACTGAAATTACCAAAGCGCAATTGCTGACTTGGCGACTCGGTGTTTTGAAAAACGAAGGAAAAGCCTCAACAGCCCAAATATCGATGGCCAAAAGAAACAATGTAAATATGGCCATAACTATTGCCCGTGAAGCCAGACAAATCTTGGGAGGAATGGGAATATCGGGCGAATACTCGATTATGCGTCACATGATGAATCTAGAGTCAGTAATTACATACGAAGGAACACACGACATCCATTTATTGATTACCGGAATGGACATCACCGGAATTTCTGCTTTTAAATAGTAATAAACAACTATTAAAGTATTCATAAAATCAATAGCAAAGGCTTCTTGGAAACAAGAAGCTTTTTTATTTTTATACCAAAATTAAATCATGAATATAGAAACCATAAACAATACAATTCATCCCCAAAAAGAATTGTTGTTAAGCCATCCGTTATACGAAAAAGTAAAAACCATTGACGATTTAAACTGTTTTTTAGAAAATCACGTGTATGCCGTTTGGGATTTTATGTCTTTATTAAAAGCATTGCAAGCCAAATTAACTTGTACAACCACCCCTTGGTTTCCCACAAAAAATCGGGAGACAAGGTATTTGATAAACGAAATAGTTCTTGCCGAGGAAACGGATTTAACGATAGACGGCCGTCGCCAAAGTCATTATGAAATGTATGTTGAAGCGATGGAAGCCTGCGGGGCAAACACCAGTGGAATTGAATCTTTTTTATCAGAAATCAATTCGCTTCACAACATATTTGTCGCCATTAAAAAAAGTGATTTGCATCCCAATATCAAAGCCTTTTTAGATTTCACTTTCAGGGTAATTGACGAAGGCAAAACACATGAAATTGCTGCGGCTTTCACCTTTGGAAGGGAAGATTTAATCCCAAGTATGTTTACTGCAATACTTAAAAATTTTCAGGCTAATTTTCCGGAAACCGATTTAAGCAAATTGATTTACTATTTTGAAAGACACATTGAATTGGACGCCGATGAACATGGCCCGATGGCGATGAAAATGATAACCGAACTTTGCGGCACCGATGCGAAAAAATGGAAGGATGTAGAAGGAATTTCGATTTTGGCGCTCGAAAAACGTATTGGACTTTGGGATGCCATTGAGGAAACCATCACAAAAAATTTGGAATTGGTTTAATAAATTAGTTAATCTCTCCATAAAAATCAAAAAGCGTCCTGTTCTAGAGCAGGACGCTTTTTCCTTAATTTTCTGGAGCCAATTCTAACTCTAAGCCCTCCAAGTCCATGGTGATGGGAATTTGGCAACCCAATCGGCTGTTTGATTTTACGAAGAAAGCTTCCGAAAGCATCGCTTCTTCCTCATCTCCCATTGCCGGTAAAGCCACCTTGTTAAGAACATAACATTGGCAGGAGGCACACATGGCCATCCCGCCACAAGTTCCCTCTACGGGAAGTTCATAAGCTTTGCACAATTCCATGACGTTCATGGCCATATCAGTCGGAGCCTGTAATTCATGAACAACTCCTTCTCGGTCTTTAATTTTTATTAATACATCCATTTTTACTATTGGGATTTGGGTGTTTTTAGTACTTTGATTTGGGAAAGGAACATGATGAGCATCCCTGAAGATTCTAAATTTATGCGATATTGACAACGGTTTCTATTTGTGGCGCAAACTTTTTGATGGTCGTTTCGACACCCGCTTTCAAGGTCATCTGATTCACACTGCAACTGGTGCAGGCTCCTTCGAGACGAACTGTTACATGCTTGCCTTCTGTTATGGAAACAAGCGAAATATCCCCTCCATCAGAATTTAAAAAAGGCCGAATCTCTTCGAGCGCTTTTTCAACGTTTATTATTAGTTCTTCTGTTGTCATAATTTAGATTTTTGGAGGTTAGAAGTGTAGGGTTAGATTTTTTATAAAAGATAAACCGAGCATCTAAAAACCTATTTTTTTACGGCAGAACAACCTGCCATTGTTGTAATTTTAACTGCTTCGGTGGCGGGTAAATTTTTATTTCTGCTCACCACTTCCTCCACCACTTTTCTGGTAATTTCTTCGAAAACAGTTTCAATTACCGAACCCGATTGTAGGGCTGCCGGACGACCATAATCTCCCGCTTCACGAATAGATTGCACTATGGGTACTTCGCCCAAAAAGGGAACTGACAAATCTTCTGCAAGGTTTTTCGCACCTTCTTTTCCAAAGATGTAGTATTTATTTTCCGGCAATTCCTCAGGTGTGAAATAAGCCATGTTTTCGATAATTCCGAGAACGGGTACGTTTATTGCCTCAGACATAAACATAGAAACCCCTTTTTTGGCATCGGCAAGTGCCACCGCTTGTGGCGTGCTTACGACAACTACTCCTGTTATGGGCAGGGCTTGAACTATCGAAAGGTGAATGTCGCCGGTTCCTGGCGGCAAATCAAGGAGCAAGAAATCCAGTTCGCCCCAATCGGCATCAAAAATCATTTGGTTTAACGCTTTAGAAGCCATTGGGCCTCGCCAAATAACGGCTTGACTTGGAGAAGTGAAAAACCCTATGGATAGGATTTTGACTTCATAGCTTTCGATGGGTTTCATTTTAGATTTTCCATCCACGTTTACCGATATTGGTTTTTCAGATTCAACATCGAACATAATAGGCATGGAAGGACCGTAAATGTCGGCATCCAAGACCCCTACTGAAAACCCCATTTTAGCCAGCGTTACCGCCAAATTTGCCGTAACGGTAGATTTTCCCACGCCTCCCTTTCCGGAAGCAACGGCAATAATATTTTTTATTCCGGGAATGGATTTTCCTTTAATTTCGCTACTCTCCGGGGCTTCAACTTTGACGTTTATTTTGATTTTAGCTTCTGGGGAAACCAATTCAAGGATGGTTTTTTTGATATCGTCCTCGGCGCGTTTTCTGATGTGCATTGCCGGAACATGCAATACCAAATCCACCACAACTTCATCTCCAAAAGTGACCACGTTTGCAATGGCTCCGCTCTCTACCATATTTTTCCCTTCACCGGCAACAGTAATAGTTTCCAATGCTTTAAGGATTTCTTTTCTGTCTAATTTCATGTTCTTTTTATGATTTTTCAATTAATGGCAAGTAATTGAAATATTATATTTATTTAAACTAATTCTATTTTAGGTTTTCGAATGCAAAGATAATATGAAATATTGTTATTATAGCCCTTTTGAATTGGATTTATTGATGTTAGAATTGATGATGGTTATTAATTTTTTTGCTGGGATTGACATAAAAAAAGGGAATAATTCACAACCAATACCCTATTGATATTACTATCTTGATAAAAATTGCCCCAGAAAAAGACTGGCAAACTAATATATTAATTACATTTAACCCGTTAGTTAGAATTTTTTTATAGTTAATTTTTTTAAATTGTCACACTGTCCCGATGCTTCGGGAGTCGAAGTGCCTTTTTATAATGTCTTCGACAAGCTCAGACTGACATCGTTGGAACTTATTGATTTCAATTTTAATTTAAAAAATCAATTTTCAATACCATTTCGTTAATTGCATCCAACGGGTTAATTACATTTATAATAAAAACATGGGTTTAAGCTTTCATTACAAAGGAAAACTTCGAAAACCAGAATCTTTAAAAAAGATAATAGAAGAAGTAGCCGATATTGCAAAAGCAAATCTTTGGAGCCATCATGTCTTTGAGGAGGCATTTCCTAATCCTGTTTTTAGCCTTGATTCCAATTGCGATGCCATTTACGGTATTTGTTTTAGCCCTCCAAATTGCGATGTGGTTTGCATAACTTTTCTTTCCAATGGTGAATTGTGCCCTTTTTATAATTTGGAGCTTCCCAGAAACGCCAATACAGAACAAGACGGCGTCTATCTGTCAGTCAAAACACAATTTGCCGGTCCTCAAATCCACAAACAGCTGATGGCTATTTTTGATTATTTGAACAAACGTTATTTTGAAAACTTTGACCTTATAGACGAGGGAAATTATTGGGAAACAAAAAACGAACAATTGCTGGACGAAACTTTTAAGAAATACACCAATTTGATTGAAGGTTTTGATAGTTTGTTGGAAAATATTCCGATGGGGGAAAATGAGTCTATCGAAGCTTTTTTAATTCGTATTGCCGAAATATTTCAAAAAAAGGATAACAACGATACATAAACTCATTTTGAAGACAAATTTAAAGCGCTTGAAAACTTTTGATAGAACAGGCAACTGTTTTCTAGAAACGGTAATAGGCCATTTACTATTCCTCAATTTTCGGCTCCCAAAAATGGATTTCGAAATCCATAATCTGGTTATCGACCACTTTAATCCCCTCGCTTTCGAGTAATTGCTGCATCAGATTCGTTCCGTCAAAATGATGTTTTCCCGTAAGCAATCCTTTTCTGTTGACCACTCGGTGTGCCGGAACATCTTCAAGATTATGACAGGCATTCATCGCCCAGCCGACCATTCTGGCGGAGCGTGCCGTTCCCAATGCTTTCGCAATGGCGCCATACGAAGTGACCTTGCCGTAAGGAATTTGTCTGGCGATGGCATAGACTTTTTCGAAAAAATTGTCGGTTGGATTTGGCATTTTGCTACCAATAGTATTTGACGATATTCCATAAGGTAATCACCGAAATCAATCCCGTTATGCTCCCGATGATGGTATTCATGTTTTTGGTAACATAATCGGTTTTGTTTTCTATCTTATTAAAGAAGGAGATGTAGCAATAAAAAACCAAAAAAGACCCCATTATAACCCCGTTCACAAAGATAAAAATGGAGGTGGTGTCGAACCAAAACAGCTTAAAAGAGGCCAAAGTCATGCTTACAAAAACATAATAGGGAATCGGGAAAAAGTTGAGTCCCGAAAGCAGCATCCCCAGAAAAAAACGATTGGTTTTACTGTTCTTTTTGAGTTTTCTGGTTTTGTCCTTGGGCTTTTTGGCCAAAACCAAGAAATAAAGAGTCAAGGTAACAAAGATGCCCAAACCCACTTCGCGCAATAACGTGACCAAATCTGGACGTCGATTGATAATTTTGGCAAATAATATGGCGAAAAAGGACTGAAAAAATATCACCAATATCGCTCCCAATACAAACCACAATGCATTTCGTTTTCCTTCTTTTAGGTTCACCTTGGCGGCTGTCATATTGATTAATCCCGGTGGAATAATCCCTATAAAAGCGGTGAAGAATCCTAAAAATAATGACGTTACTATGTTCATTTTATTGGAAATCAGGCGTTAAAAAAGCAAATTAAACTGCAAT
>JBIKPM010000305.1:0-2891 GCA_044357435.1 Flavobacterium sp.
GATTTTATGACCAGAAATCTTGACGGAAGAGTGGAAGTTACATGTCCCATTTATGATGAAGAAATTAAAAGCGAACTAATAGATAATTTTGATTTGGGATGGAAAGGCAACGTAAAGGCACGTTATCATTCTGAAAAATTAGATAATAAATACAGAGTTCGTAAAGAAAATGAACCCGTTTTCAGGGCACAATTAGAAACCTATAAATACTATCAAAACAAAATAGAAGTGACTCACGAAATTATTTAGTTATCGATGATTACCAAGTATACAAACAGCCCCCAATGAATAACCTACCAACCATTAACACATCCAGTCCAACAATGTTCAAAATAAAAAAATATGCAGCGATTGACGTAGGTTCAAATGCTATGCGTTTATTGATTGCAAATATTGTTGAGCAGGATGGAAAAGAAACACAATTCAATAAAAACTCCCTAGTTCGAGTTCCTATCCGTTTGGGGCAAGATTCCTTTACGGTTGGCGAAATTTCCAATGATAATATTGAAAGAATGATAGATGCAATGACAGCATTCCGCCTTTTGATGAAAGTTCACAAAGTCGAAAAGTATTTGGCTTTTGCCACTTCGGCAATGCGGGAAGCCAATAATGCCAATGAAGTAATAGCTATTGTCCAAAAAAAATCCGGTATAAAAATAGAAATCATTGATGGCGAAAAAGAAGCCGCCATAATTGCCTCAACAGATTTACACTATTTATTAAAAACGGATAAAACATATCTTTATGTGGATGTTGGTGGTGGTAGCACCGAATTTTCTCTTTTTTCTAACGGAAAAATTGTTGTTTCCAAATCGTTCAAGGCTGGAACGGTACGGTTATTAAATGAATTGGTGCGGGAAGCCGTTTGGAAAGAAATGGAACAATGGATTACTGAAAATACTAAAGACTATGACGAAGTTACACTCATAGGTTCCGGTGGAAATATCAATAAAATTTTCAAAATGTCCGGAAAAATGCAAGACAAACCCTTGTCTTTTATTTATTTGAATTCACAATATGCACTTTTGAAATCCCTTACATACGAACAAAGAATTACAGAACTAGGTTTAAATCCCGATCGTGCCGATGTTATCGTTCTTGCAATACAAATTTATCTCAATGCCATGAAATGGAGTGGTGCCAGAAATATTTATGTGCCTAAAATTGGACTTTCAGATGGTATTGTGAAGGCAATGTATTATGGTAAGATTTAAATATCTAAATCAAAAGTCTTTTTCAACAACTCTAAATTCGGGTTTATTTCATTCAGCCTATTGTATTTATCTTGAGGTGTAAAGGCAAATTTATTTTCCACTGTTTCATTTACCACCACTTCAATTACAATATCGTGATTGTGAAGTCTGCCTCTCAAATAGCCTAAAAGTTCAATTTTTTCCGTTTCAAATTCAATTTTTGAACCATCATTGGGTAATTCATGGGTTATGGTTGTGCCTTCTAATTTTGGATCGCCAATCAATAAAAGTGATTCCATTATTTTGTGTCCCTTGTCGCCCAACCGTTGCGCATATTTACTCCATTGCAACAGCATATCTGTTTCGTTGAATGCTTCAGTGGGCAGATGGACTTCTTCTTTTACAAATCCTTTAGTGCTTTCCTGTAATTCTCTTTTGGCACGAATACTCGAAATGGATAAAGCGGAAACTTTGGGTTCTTCAGAAATATTTATGGTTTGAGTCCCAATATTCATTGGGGTTGGGTTTGGAATTTCAATTGAAACAATTAAATCTGAATTGTTAATTTCAACTTTTGGTTCTGAAATTTTTTCAATTTGACTTTTTTCATTGACATTATCATTGCCATTGACATTGCTATTGATATTGCCATTCCCATTGACTTTTTCAACAATCGAATAATTGGTTTTTCTATAATAAGTGGGTGGTATTATAAATTGTTCAACTTTTTTTTTTCTCCATCAAAGGTGATGGAGGCAAGTTGCATCAAGCAAAGTTCAACAAGTAGTCGCTGGTTTTGGCTCACTTTGTATTTCAAATCACAATCATTGGCAATTTCGATTCCTTTCAATAAGAAATCCTGCGATGCTTTTTGGGATTGAATGGCGTACAGTTTTTGGGCTTGTTCGCCTACTTCCAACAAGGATAAAGTAGAAGGAGTTTTTGATACCAATAAATCCCTGAAATGTGTCGCCAATCCTGAAACAAAATGATGAGCGTCAAATCCTTTGGCAAGAATATCGTTAAAAGCAATTAATAATTCTGGGATTTTGTTTTCCAAAATCAAATCCGTTACCGTTATATAGGTTTCATAATCCAGCACATTTAGGTTTTCGGTAACGGCTTGGCGTGACAAATTATTGCCGCAATAAGAAACCACACGGTCAAAAATAGACAAAGCATCGCGCATCGCGCCATCGGCTTTTTGGGCAATAATGTGCAAAGCATCGTCTTCGCAAATTACTCCTTGGCTTTGAGCCACTTCGGCAAGATGTTCTTTGGCATCTTTTACGGTAATTCTTTTGAAATCAAATATCTGGCAACGAGAAAGTATCGTCGGAATAATTTTGTGTTTTTCGGTTGTTGCCAATATAAAAATGGCGTGTTTTGGGGGTTCTTCCAATGTTTTCAAGAAAGCATTAAAAGCTGCCGGAGACAACATGTGCACCTCGTCAATAATATAAACCTTGTATTTTCCTGTTTGTGGCGGAATCCGAACTTGGTCAATCAAATTCCTAATGTCATCCACGGAATTGTTTGAAGCGGCATCCAATTCGAAAACATTGAAGGCAAAATCTTCATTGGGGTCGTCATAACCGGGTTGATTGATTTTTCGGGCAAGAATCCTGGCGCAAGTCGTTTTTCCAACACCACGAGGGCCAGTAAACAATAGGGCAGAGGCGAGGTGATTGCTTTCTA
>JBIKPM010000307.1:0-2873 GCA_044357435.1 Flavobacterium sp.
TCTTGCTTCTTCCTTCTCCTTTTGAAGCGCCACCTTCTTTTCGTAGGCTGATTTATTAAATTTAATAATCTTACCTACTTTCTTTTCAGAACTATTTTCTGTCAGTGCTATTTCCGGATCCTCATTTTCTATTACAGGAGAATCTACTAGTACTGGGGTTTCTGGATTGTCGAAAAGAGAAGTATTTGAAGAATTTTTAATTGCAGTTTTTTTATCGGCTATAATTCGAGCCCTTTTGGGCTTGTCATCCTCAACAGCATTACTATTGGATACCGATGGTGTATTTGCTGATTGGAGTTCTAAAATTTGACTGATTAGTGCTTCTTTTTTTACACCGTTGAATTTTATTGTTTTGGCTGATTTAGCTATTTCTTGAAGCTCAGAAAGCTTCATTTCTTTTAATGCAGAAATTTCAAACATAAATGTTCTATAAGTTTAATTAAAGTGGGAATTGCGAAAATTGCGAGGTGATTTTTTTGATTGTGAACTGACCGAAGAATGAAGTACTTACGGTTTTGTTATGCAATATTACGAATAAATTTTAATCATACAATAGTATTTCTTAAAAAGAAAATATATTTTTGTAAAAGAAATTAAAATAATGATACAAAGAATTCAAACCATATATTTACTTCTTGCATTTGTGGTGACAGGTATTTTACCTTTTTTCATTCCTTTGTGGACAATGACAGATGGTTCCGCCTACTTTTTTATGCAAAATCAAGTCTATGTTGTAGTATTAGGTTTAAGTACAACGCTATCCTTGTTGAGTATTTTTTCCTATAAAAAAAGACAAAATCAATTTGTTATTGACAGGTTGAATATAATTTTAAATTTAATTTTATTAGGCTTGTTTGTATATCGTTCGCTAAATTTATCTGGAGAAACAATAACTGTTTCGGAGAAAGGTATTGGGATGTTTCTACCTATTGTTGCTATCGTATTATTAGTCTTAGCTAATAAGGCCATCAAAAAGGACGAAGATCTTGTAAAATCTGTGGATAGATTGAGATAATCCTATAAACTTAGTTTATTAGTGCGAAGGAAACCCGAATGTAAGTTCGGGTTTTTTTGTTCCTCTCCCCAACCCTCTCCGAAGGAGAGGGAGCCGAAAATGGAAAACATTGTCGTTGAATTTTATATTACAAAGCCAACTGATTACTGAACACTACTTCTTCCCGATTTCAATTATTTCCAAATCCTTTATTTTATCCCCATCAATCACGAAACGCAACATAGTTCTAACCTGATGAAAGCCGCTTTTTCCGGCAGCACCGGGATTCATATGCAAAAGGTTGTTTTTCTTGTCAAAAATTACTTTTAGAATATGGGAATGACCACAAATAAATAATTTTGGTGGGTTTGCGGCCATTTCGGCTTTGATAGCCGGATTGTATTTTCCGGGAAACCCACCAATATGGGTAATCCAAACAGCAACGTCTTCGCACATAAATCTATTGTGCAACGGAAATTCCATTCGGGCTTTATCGTCATCAATATTACCATAAACGCAGCGCATAGGTTTCATTTTCTTAATCGTATCCGTAACCCCTAAATCTCCAATATCGCCAGCATGCCATACCTCGTCAGCCTGTGCAACATATTTTAAAATCGTTTCGTCTATATGACTGTGCGTGTCGGAAAGCAGAAGAATTTTTTTCATTTTGTCATTGCGAGGAACGGGTGCGATCTCATCGCTATTTTTCTATTAGGCCACAAAGTTATTATTTATGATGAAAGATTAACGATTTTTGATTTTCGATTTGGAAAAAACTTTAAAAGTATAATCAACTAAAATCTTTGTAAATTTGCCAATATTAATCTGTTCACTGAACACTGAATACTGCACACTAAACTTGAGGTACTTTATAAAACTAGCCTATAACGGAACCAATTATCATGGATGGCAATACCAACCGAATGCGTCTTCTGTGCAGGAAACCCTGAATAAAGCATTGTCAGTGGTATTGAATTCTAAAATTAACAGTACGGGGGCAGGACGCACCGATACTGGTGTTCATGCCAAGGAAATGTTTGCCCATTTTGACTTTGAAACACCAATTTCCGTTTCGAGTTTGGTGCACAAACTCAACTCCTACTTGCCCAAAGACATCGTAATTTATGATATTTTTCCCGTTAAAGATGATGCGCATGCCCGCTTTGATGCCAAGAAAAGAACATACGAATATCATATAAACACTTTCAAGGATGTTTTTTCGCAAGATAGAAGTTGGTATTTTCATCAAGAGTTGGATTTGGATTTGATGAATGAAGCTTCCAAACTGCTATTTGACCATACTGATTTTCAATGCTTCTCAAAAGTAAATACAGATGTAAACACCTTCGACTGTACTATTTTTGAAGCATATTGGACTCGAGGTAAATCTGAACAGGGCGCAGACAAACAAGAAAATGACAAACTTATTTTTACCGTTTCGGCAAATCGTTTTTTGCGCAATATGGTTCGCGCCATAGTGGGAACAGTTGTAAACGTGGGATTACACAAAATCACTTTGGAAGACTTCAATGAAATTATTAAAAGTAAAAACCGCGACAAAGCTGGTTTTTCGGTTCCGGCACACGGCTTGTACTTAACAAAAATTGAATACGACTACATTTAACAGCAGATAGCTTAGCAGATTCGCGATGACAAAAAAAATGAAAGCAAAAGCATTCGACACAAAGGTATTTAAACGAGTTTTAAAATATACCCGTCCATACCAATGGAGATTTAATGGCGTAATCATTTTTGCGGTTTTCTTATCTGTTTTTGCTGCGATTCGTCCTCTAATTTTACAAGGAACCGTGGATACTTATATAAAACCTAAAGATAATTATGGCTTATTGTTTTATGTAACCCTGATGGGAATTAC
>JBIKPM010000079.1:0-8471 GCA_044357435.1 Flavobacterium sp.
TTTTGAAATTATTATGTTTTGCAACACAAATTTCGTCAACCCTTTTTTATTTACCAAATAAGTTTAAACCACTTCATTATCAATCCTTGTTAATTCTTTTGTGTTTTAAAGTTTTTCTTCATACTCCCCACAATCCCACTCAAAAAACGCATTACCACCATTATCGCCAATAAATTAGGAGTGAAGATTGGATTTGATTTGTAGTTAATTATAAATTCAAACCCGACAGGTTTTCAAAACCTGTCGGTTTTTTTATTTCTTCAAACTCCCCACAATCCCACTCAACAACCCATTAAAATCAAACTCGGGATCTTCTTTCAAACCCATACGCACAATCACTAAATCGTGGCTTGGGAAAATGGCAATAATTTGACCTTGATAACCGCTGCAATAAAACATATTTTTTGGAACGTCAGGGAATTTTCCTCCGGCATTGAGCCAAAAGTGCGCTCCATATTTCCCATTGGAAGTGTTTGTTGGTGTTGCAGCGAATCGTACCCAACTTTTGCCCAAAATTTGCTCTCCGTTCCAATTGCCTTTGTGCAAATACAGCAATCCAAATTTTGACCAATCCCTCGTCGTTGCCCAGCTGTAAGACGACCCCACATAATTTCCCGCCATATCCGTTTCGACAAGCATCGAATGCATTCCGATTTTGTCAATCAAATCAGAATACCAAAAATCAAGATATTCCTGATGTGTTTTGAACTGCTTTCTCAAAATTCCTGATAGTAAATTCGTCGTTCCCGAAGAGTAATTCCAAGTGGCGTTTGGGTTCCCTACCAGCGGTTTGTCTATTTGGGATTTTGTCATATCCGCATCAAGGAAAAGCATTTGAGTCACGTCCGAAATTTTGGTGTAATCCTCTTGCCATTCCAAGCCGCTGTTCATATTGAGCAAATTGGCGATGGTGATTTTTGCCCGTTCATCGGTTGTCCATTCGGCAATTGGAGCGGGTTTATTGATGTTGATTTTTCCTTGTTTTTGCAAAACTCCAAATAGTGTTGCTGTAATACTTTTGGTCATTGACCAACCTAAAATTTTAGAGTTTTTATCGAATCCCGTGTCGTATTTCTCGGCTATGATTTTGTCTTTGTAAATTACCAAAACTGCGCGTGTTCTTTTATTTTTTTGCCCTTTAATGTCAAAAGCATTGGCAACAGCCTTTTCTAGTTTGACATAATCAATATTCGAAAAAGTGCTGTCTTTCGGTTCGTTGTTGCCGTAGGGGAAAGGCAAATTGTTAACGATTTTTGTTCTTTTTGGAACTTCATACGGTTTCGAAACGTCGGAATCATCGTTAATTAAAGTGGCGCCCAAGCCTTCGCGGTAAATGGCTTTTCGTTCCTTCAATCCATAAACCGAAGCAGTGGCAAATTTTCCGTTTTCGTCAATTTTGTTTTGGGCCAAAGTAATTAATTTGATATCGTTGTCGCCTTTTTCAATCATTTCCTGCGAACGATTGTCGATAAAATGACCGGAAGCCATGCTTTTAGCTGAAAACCCGGAAATTAAATCCAGTTTGGGATAAGTGGTGTATCCCAAATAAAGCAAAAATATAAATAAGGCAAGACCAAGAAATTTGAATATTTTTTTCATAATGTAATAATTATTGAAAACAACAACCTTTATTAAATCCTTAAGGCATTAGAAAGCTAAGAAAAACGTATTCTTAAATAAATAAAAAAGCAATGGAAAGAACAAATTTAGCAGTTCATTAAACTTTCAATTTCATCCACCTCAATCGGAATGTTTTGCATCAAGTTGGATGGTTCGCCTGCTTCCTGAACGACAACATTGTCTTCCAATCTAATTCCGAAACCTTCTGCTGGAATGTAGATTCCCGGCTCTACGGTAAAAACCATATTGGCTTGCATCGGTTCAGTCAGGATTCCGTAATCATGCGTGTCTAATCCCATGTGATGGGAGGTTCCGTGCATAAAATATTTTTTGTAGGCTGGCCAATCCGGGTTTTCATTTTGTACATCAGCTTTGTCGAGTAAGCCTAAACCTAGTAATTCTGCGGTCATAATTTTTCCTACTTCAGCATGATATTGTTTGATAAGCGTTCCTGGAGTAAGCATTTTTGTAGCTTCGTTTTTCACCCGTAAAACAGCATTATAAACCGCTTTTTGCCTGTCGTTGTAACGTCCAGAAACGGGTATTGTTCTTGTTAAATCGCTCGAATAATTGGCATATTCGGCGGCAACGTCAAGCAAGATTAAATCTCCCGCCTTGCATTGTTTGTTGTTTTCGATGTAATGTAAAACATTGGCATTATTGCCCGAGGCGATAATCGGAGTATAGGCAAAACCTTTAGAACGATTGCGGACGAACTCGTGAATCAATTCGGCTTCGATTTCATATTCCATTACGTTTGGTTTTACAAAAGGAAGCAATCTTCTGAACCCTTTTTCGGTGATGTTACAGGCATTTTGGATTAAATCCAATTCTTCACTTTCTTTAACGGAACGCAATCTTTGCAGAATCGGATTGCTTTTTGCCACTTGATGTGCCGGGTATTTTTCTTTCCACCATTTTACAAATCGGGCTTCACGCGTTTCGGTTTCCACGTTGGCGCGATAATGCTCGTTGGTGTTGATGTAAATGGTGTCGCAATAGGTCATCATTTCGGATAAAACCTTTTCGAAATCCTGGAGCCAATGCACGGTTTTGATTCCTGAAACTTCAAAAGCTTGGTCTTTGTTCAGTTTTTCGCCTTCCCAAATCGCAATGTGTTCACTGGTTTCCTTAAGGAATAGCATTTCTCTTTGATTTTCGTATGGGGCATCCGGAAACAGCAACAATATGCTTTCTTCTTGATCAACTCCTGATAAGTAAAAAATATCACGATGTTGTGCAAACGGCAAAGTGCTATCGGCAGAAACCGGGTAAATGTCATTGGAGTTGAAAACCGCCATGCTTTTTGACTTCATTTGAGCCGTGAACTTGGCGCGGTTTTTTATGAAAAGTTGTCGGTCGATTTGGTGGTATTTCATAGCATTTGAATTAAAAACTTACAATACTCAAAAGTAGACACTTTGAAAACAAAAAAAGAAAAATAACATTTTAATTTTTGTTTGTTTAAAAAACACACCCTCAAAGAAACAAAAAATTATTTTTCATTAGGTCAAATAAACGTATATCTCAAAAAATACCTATTAATATTTTAAAACAATAAAAACAGGCGTTCAATAATGATGATATGTTAAAATTTGCCTTTTGAAAGGGTTGATTGACGCAAAATCACAAACTTTAGATTTATTATAAATAGTAACGAAAAGGTTGTAGTTCATTTGTATTTACTTTATTTTTGCACAACTTTTATAAATTTTATTCCAATTTCTTATGGCAAAATCTGCAATATTGAAGTCTTCAATTGCTAAAAAAGTGGCAATGGCGCTTTCAGGACTTTTTTTGATTATGTTTCTATCGCTTCACTTTTTTATTAATATGGTATCGGTTTTTAGTGCCGACACATTTAATGCGATGTCACATTTTATGGGTTACAATCCTTTAATCCAATTTGCAATGCAACCCGTGTTAATTGCTGGAGTTGTTTTTCATTTCGTTATGGGTTTTGTTTTGGATTTTAAAAACAGAAGTGCTAGGCCAATTGGCTACGCTAAATACAATGGAGCAGCGAATGCTTCTTGGGCTTCAAGAAACATGATTATTTCTGGAGTGGTAGTGTTGGCTTTTTTAGGATTGCATATGTATGATTTTTGGTTTGCTGAAATGAACTATAAATATATTGCTGTAAATGCCATTAACGAAACGCGATATTATGAAGAATTAGTTCATAAATTCGAAACTCCAGTTCGTACTGGTTTGTATTGTATTGCATTTTTGCTTTTGTCATTACACTTATGGCACGGTTTCAATTCTTCATTTCAATCTGTTGGATTTGCTAATAAATATGCAAAAGCGCTGCACAAATTAGGATATACTTTTGCAATTGTAGTTCCTTTTGGATTTATTTTTATTGCTTTATTTCATCATTTTAATCATATTTAATATTCAATTATAATGGCATTAGACTCAAAAGTTCCTAGTGGTCCAATATCGGACAAATGGACAAATTATAAAGATCATATTAACTTGGTAAATCCGGCTAATAAACGTAATATAGACATTATCGTTGTTGGAACTGGACTTGCTGGAGGTTCTGCAGCTGCAACGTTGGCAGAATTAGGATATAACGTAAAAACTTTTTGTTTCCAAGATTCTCCTCGTCGTGCCCACTCAATTGCAGCACAAGGAGGAATTAACGCAGCAAAAAATTATCAAGGAGATGGAGATTCTACTTTTAGATTGTTTTACGACACCATCAAAGGAGGCGATTATCGTTCTCGAGAAGCTAACGTTCACCGTTTAGCCGAAGTTTCGACTAATATTATTGACCAATGTGTAATGCAAGGTGTTCCGTTGGCTCGTGAATATGGTGGTTTGTTGGACAACCGTTCTTTTGGAGGAACATTGGTAGCCAGAACATTCTATGCTAAAGGACAAACAGGACAACAATTATTGTTAGGAGCTTATTCTGCCATGAACCGTCAAATTGGTCGTGGAAAAATAAAATCACATACGCGTCACGAAATGCTGGATTTAGTATTGGTAGACGGAAAAGCTCGTGGAATTATCGCCCGTAATTTAGTTACCGGAGAAATCGAAAGACACTCTGCTCACGCTGTAGTTATTGCATCGGGAGGATACGGAAATGTATTCTTCCTATCTACCTACGCAATGGGAAGTAATGCTACCGCAGCATGGAAAATACATAAAAAAGGAGCGTTTTTTGCCAATCCTTGTTATACGCAAATTCACCCAACTTGTATTCCTGTTTCAGGAGATCACCAATCGAAATTAACTTTGATGTCAGAATCATTGCGTAATGACGGACGTATTTGGGTTCCTGCAAAATTGGAAGATGCACAAGCCATTCGTGAAGGAAAGAAAAAACCAACAGATTTATCGGAATCAGATAGAGATTATTACTTGGAAAGACGTTATCCCGCCTTTGGAAATCTAGTGCCGCGAGATATCGCTTCACGTGCCGCCAAAGAAAGATGTGATGCTGGTTTTGGAGTTAACAAAACGGGTGAAGCGGTATATCTTGATTTTGCCGCAGCGATAGAACGTTACGGTAAAGAACAGGCTTATGTAAAAGGGTTAGATGAAAAGGATACGAAACTCATAATAAAATTAGGAGCAGCAGTTGTAGCCAATAAATATGGTAACTTGTTTCAAATGTATGAGAAAATTGTTGATGCAGACCCATATACAACACCAATGATGATTTATCCTGCCGTTCACTATACTATGGGAGGAACATGGGTTGATTATAATTTACAAACTACCATTCCGGGCTGTTTCTCTATAGGGGAATCGAACTTCTCAGATCACGGAGCCAATAGATTAGGTGCTTCAGCATTGATGCAAGGTCTGGCCGATGGTTATTTTGTATTGCCCTACACCATTGGTGATTACTTGGCACCAGACATAAAAACGGGTACAATTTCTACAGATTTACCTGAATTTGTGGAAGCGGAGAAAAAAGTGAAGGACCAAATTGAAAAATTCCTAACAAATAAAGGAACGCATTCTGTCGATTATTTCCATAAGAAATTAGGAAAAATTATGTGGAATAAAGTGGGTATGGCCCGAAATGCTAAAGGATTGAATGAAGCTATCGAAGAAATTGCCGCTTTGCGTGAAGAGTTTTACAAAGATGTAAAAGTTCCCGGAACTGCCGATAGTTTCAACCAAGAACTAGAAAAAGCTGGGCGTGTTGCTGATTTCCTTGAACTAGGGGAATTGTTTGCCAAAGACGCTTTGCACCGAAATGAATCTTGTGGTGGACATTTCCGTGAGGAATATCAATCTGAAGATGGTGAAGCGCAACGTGATGATGAAAACTTCGCTTATGTTGCCGCTTGGGAATACAAAGGGAAACCTAGCGATGCAGTTCTTCACAAAGAACCATTGGTATTTGAAAACATTAAATTAGTAACTCGTAGTTATAAATAGTAGGTTGAATAAGTCTTAATACTTATTCATTCTACTTAATACATTCTAAAAATGAAACTTACATTACAAATATGGCGTCAAAAAAATGCCAAAGCAGCCGGAAAAATTGTTGAATATCCTATTGACGGAATCGAAGAAGATATGTCTTTTCTTGAAATGTTGGATGTTCTTAACGAAAAATTAATCAACAAAGGGGACGAGCCAGTATCTTTTGACCACGATTGTCGCGAAGGAATTTGCGGTAGTTGTTCATTGTTTATAAACGGTGAAGCACACGGACCTGACAGAGGAATACCTACTTGCCAGTTGCATATGCGTATGTTCAAAGACGGCGATACTATATTTATCGAACCGTTTAGAGCCAAAGCTTTCCCAGTAATCAAAGATTTAGTTGTTGACAGAAGCGCTTTTGACAGAATTCAACACGCTGGTGGATTTGTATCGGTGAATACTTCTGGAAACCCAGTAGATGCCAATACAATTCCAATTCCAAAACACGATGCAGATAGAGCCTTTGATGCAGCTACTTGTATTGGTTGTGGAGCTTGTGTGGCGACTTGTAAAAACTCTTCGGCTATGCTGTTTGTTGCGGCTAAAGTATCCCAATATGCCTTATTGCCACAAGGAAGAGTGGAAGCGGCTGACCGAGTTTTGAATATGGTAAAACAAATGGATGCGGAAGGTTTCGGAAACTGTACCAATACCGGAGCTTGCGAAGTGGAATGTCCTAAAGGAATTTCATTAGAGAATATTGCCCGTATGAATAGAGAATATTTGTCGGCAAGTATGAAAGGATAAATGTCATTGCGAGGCACGACCTGTCCGCCGTGGCGGAAGCAATCTAAACGCATTCATTAATTTGGATGCGTTTTTTTGTTAAGGTTTTTTCAAAACGAGTTAATAAAATGGATGAATTTTTGTGCTGTATTTTATTGTAAACAAAAAAGGGACAAGAACTAAACTTGTCCCCACAACAGTGGTAGAATCGGGACTCGAACCCGCATGCCCATTACTGGACTCACAGTTTTTAAGACTGCTGCTTTACCATTTAGCTATTCTCGAAAAGAGTTTAGATGTTCTTTTCGAGAAGAGTTAATGGCTTTATTAGAATTATACTTTTGAAATGCCAGATTCATTGGCAATTGTCGAATATTCTAAGTTTTTCGATTTAAGTTTATACCTAAACACTAACCCTTCCTTGAAAAAATCAACAACAATATATATAATATCATCATTTAGTAATTTGACTTTGTCACCTATGTTAAATACTGGATTTTGAATAGTTTAATTATTTAAAAGGTTAAAAAATTAAGTGATACATCGCAAATAGTTGAATTGCCGTTAATTTCTTTTAAGTCAACAAAATGGTTTGTTTCTTCAACAATTTTATTATCAATCTTAATTTTTAATACCTTGGTTTTAATGTTTGTAATTTCATATTGTACTTGGTTATCCGGCCATATTGTACATATTATTCCTTTTTCGATCATTTCTTATTTTTTTAATTGAGCTCATTTAAACTTTTAAAA
This sequence comes from Flavobacterium sp., assembly GCA_044357435.1. Classification (GTDB taxonomy): domain Bacteria; phylum Bacteroidota; class Bacteroidia; order Flavobacteriales; family Flavobacteriaceae; genus Flavobacterium. The sequence goes on from JBIKPM010000079.1 coordinate 7,560, forward strand.
GAAAAAGCAATTCAAAAAAAATGTAATTTAAGGTTTCTTAATCAACAAATTACAAAAGATGAATTGCTTACTGACAAAACTAACAAAAAACGAATTAGAAAATTGCATTTTACCCTTTATTCCAAAAAATAAAAGAGGATTTACTAGCACATTTAATAGTATTGATATTTTTAAATGTATCGTTCATAAACTTAAAACAGGATGTCAATGGGATGCCATTTTTGTTGATTTAGAAGGGTTTAAACCTCCGTTTTCTCATCAGATAGTTTATTATTTTTACAGAAGATGGTGCGAATTAGGTGTTTTTCAATCTATGTTTGAAACCTTTCTTGAAATTCAAAAAGACAAGCTCGACACGGAAAAATTCAACCTTGACGGCACACATAGTCTAGTCAAAAAATCAGCTCAAAGCTCCGATTATCAATTTAGAAAAAAAGGCAAAACTTCTAATATTCTAATAATGACCGATGGTAAAGGAATACCTGTTGCTATGGGTTCTGTTTTGAAAGGAAATCATAACGATTTATATAAAATTGTACCTCAATTTTCAAAGATGATTAAACAACTTAATCAACAAAATATTTGTGTTGAAAATAGCATATTAAATGCAGATAAAGGATTTGACAGCAAGAGTTTTAGAAGAGCGATAGCTCGCAGAAAAATACAATCAAATATTAAAGAAAACACTAGAAATAGAAAAACAAAAAAGAGAGGAAAAAAGCGATTCCATAATACTGAAATTTACAAAACTAGATTTGTAAATGAAAGATGTTTTGCTTGGATTGATAGTTTTAAGTAATAGTTAAAATTTAATGTCGTATTTCGTGCCAAAATTATTGAGTACAAAGTTTAATTTTTCTTTTAGGATTTCGAATGACTTGTACGCATCAAAATCTAACCATTGATATTTTA
>JBIKPM010000080.1:0-8448 GCA_044357435.1 Flavobacterium sp.
TTAATATATTTCAATACAATACTAAAATGCCTTTCGTTTCGAAAGGCATTTTTATTTGCTTATAACTTTGTTATATTTGTAGCATGAACGAAAATTTAGACCCAACAAACAGCGGCTACAATCCGGAGGAGCTCGATCTCGAAAAAAAACTGAGGCCCCTGGCTTTTGATGATTTTGCTGGGCAAGATCAAATATTGGAAAACCTAAAAGTTTTTGTTCAGGCAGCCAACCAAAGAAACGAAGCACTTGATCATACGCTGTTTCACGGACCTCCGGGATTGGGTAAAACGACTTTGGCAAACATTCTAGCCAATGAGCTGCAAGTTGGAATAAAAATTACTTCTGGGCCGGTTTTGGACAAACCCGGGGATTTAGCGGGACTGTTGACCAACCTCGAAGAAAGAGACGTTTTGTTTATTGATGAAATTCATAGGTTGAGTCCAATTGTTGAAGAATATCTGTATTCGGCAATGGAAGATTTTAAGATTGATATTATGATTGAATCTGGACCCAATGCCAGAACCGTTCAAATCAATTTGAATCCTTTTACCTTAATTGGAGCTACCACACGTTCCGGTTTGTTGACCGCCCCAATGAGAGCCCGTTTCGGAATATCCTCTCGCTTGCAATATTACACCACTGAACTTTTGACCACGATAGTCGAACGAAGTGCCGCCATTTTAAAAATGCCCATTTCCATAGTAGCTGCCATCGAAATTGCCGGTAGAAGCAGGGGAACACCTCGAATAGCTAACGCGTTATTGCGTCGCGTACGAGATTTTGCCCAAATTAAAGGAAACGGAACGATTGACATTGAAATTGCTCGTTACGCTTTAAAAGCTTTGAATGTTGATGCGCATGGTTTGGATGAAATGGACAATAAAATTCTAAACACTATTATTGATAAATTCAAAGGAGGCCCTGTAGGGTTGTCCACTTTGGCGACCGCCGTATCCGAAAGCAGTGAAACAATCGAAGAAGTCTATGAGCCATTTCTAATCCAAGAGGGCTTCATTATGCGAACACCAAGAGGAAGAGAAGTTACCGAAAAGGCGTATAAACATTTAGGAAAAGTAAGAACAAATATTCAAGGAGGTCTTTTTTAATTTGCTATACCATTAAGAAATTAAGAAAATTAAGTTCAGAGTATCTTAATGAAAATTAATTTATCAATGGTTTAAATTTATTTAAATCATAATTGTTTAATAACAAAGAAAAATATTCAAAATTCATAAAATCCGAAGCCAAACGCCTCGGGTTTTTGTCTTGTGGCATATCCAAAGCGGGATTTTTGGAAGACGAAGCCCCGCGATTCGAAAATTGGTTAAACAAACAGATGAACGGCCAAATGTCCTATATGGAAAACAATTTTGACAAAAGATTGAATCCCGCTTTATTGGTCGATGGTGCCAAAAGCGTTGTGTCGCTTTTGTTGAATTATTATCCTTCCGAATTCCAAAATCAAGATTCCTATAAAATTTCAAAATATGCCTACGGACAGGATTACCATTTTGTCATCAAGGAGAAACTTAAGGAATTGTTGTTCTCTATTCAATCGACTATCGGGGAAGTTTCGGGGCGGGCATTTGTAGATTCCGCACCGGTTCTCGATAAAGCTTGGGCGGCCAAAAGTGGGCTTGGTTGGATTGGCAAAAACAGCAACCTTATAACCCAAAAAGTAGGCTCTTTTTATTTTATTGCGGAATTGATTATCGACTTGGATTTAGAATATGACAATGTCACAACAGATCATTGTGGAACTTGTACTGCTTGCATTGATGCTTGTCCAACTCAGGCTATTGTGGCGCCTTATGTGGTTGACGGCAGCAAATGCATTTCCTATTTTACCATAGAACTCAAAGAAAATATTCCCCAAGAAATGAAAGGAAAGTTTGATGATTGGGCTTTTGGTTGCGACGTATGTCAAGATGTGTGTCCTTGGAACAAATTTTCAAAACCCCATGATGAACCGCTTTTCAATCCCAATCCAGAAGTATTGTCAATGTCCAAAAAAGATTGGAAAGAAATCACCGAAGAAACTTTCAAAGCGGTGTTCAAAAACTCCCCGTTGAAAAGGGCAAAATTTGAAGGCTTAAAACGGAATATTGAATTTTTACGATAAATCTTTTTCTCATTTATTTAGTAGCACAAAAAAGGGGGCGCCAGAATAATTTTAGCGACAATGCTCCAGCGAAATTGGAGCAGTGTAAAGATGCGTCATTTTCTATTTGTAAAAATAGTTGCCCCAAATGTGGAAAACCGTAAACTTATTTAATTGCAATGAGTTAGATTTGACTTTTCCTGATAAAAATTAGGAATTCCTTTGTAATAACACTTATTTTGTTAAAAATTTCTAAACTATGAAAAGAATATTCCTTTTAATTGTATTGGCATTAACCGCTCAAACCATCAAGGCATAAGCAGATGCTTTAATCACCACTTGGGTAACAGCAACTGAATTATATATTCAATAAACATACTATGAAAAAAAATACCCCTATCCTGATTTTTGCAATATTTTTGTTAAATTTCTCATTATTTTCTCAAAATAATATTGAACCAAAATACCCTGAGTTATTTAAAACTATCCCAAGTTATGTAGAGAACCTTGTTGAGTGGCAAAAGTTATTATATTCTTCAACCCCAAATTATTTTCAGATTATTAAATCATATGAAGAATACTATTCAAGCAATCCATTTGAAAAAAATATACACACGCAGAATTATAAATATTTCTTAAAAAAAGTAACAGATTTAAAATTTGAAATTGATCAATTTGGATTTTTAATAAAAAAAACACAAGAGGACTATAAAAGTTTTGTAAATAAAAAGGTTAAAAATGATGAAAGTAATAATACGTGGGTTCAATATGGCCCTAACAATGTCTACAATCAAACCAAACCTAATAAACCTTCCTCTTACCAAGCAAATGTTCTTTCTTTTTACAAATCTAAAAACAGTGAAATTATTTTAGCAATGACTGAGAATACTGGAATATTCGTTTCATTAAATAATGGTGTAGATTGGCGAAATGTTACACCAAATGATAAATCGAACATTTTCCTAAAATATCATGCTGAGAATAGTGTGACAATTGATGATAATACAAATAGACTTTACTTTACATTTCAAGGAGATATTTTTTTCTCTGATAATTTAGGGGATTCTTGGCAAAAAATAATTCTGAATGAGCAAACAATAACCAAAATGAAAGTTATTAATTCAATTCTTTATTATACAAGCGATTCAGGCTTTCATAAAATAGATAATGGTAAAAAAACACTTTTAGAAGGGTTTACTTGGGATTTTTTGGTTTTTCCAAAAAGTGATATAATTTATGTAACAAAATATAATCCAACTAAAAAGATAACTGAATTTTATGTTTCGAAGGATTTTGGTATAAGCTTTACATTAAAAAATAACGGTTGGTGGAATCCTATAAACGGTATAGCTGCAACATCAAGCATCTATGATAGTGGTGTTAAAATTGCCAGTGCCGAATCAAATCCAAATATTGTTTATGCCAATATTTTAGGGGAAGAAGATGATGATATTGATGATAAAAATTTTATTGGAATTTATAAAAGTACAAATGCAGGAGAGACTTGGGTAAATTTAAATCCAAGCGGAGAAACAGGAGGGCCTTATTCTGCTCAAAATCCTTGTCACGTATGTTCTTGGGATAATGGATATTTTCAAGGATGGTATGATTTTGATTTTGAAATGTTGAATAATTCAAATACAATTTTGTTAGGAGGAATAATCTTGAAATTATCAACAGATGGGGGTTTAACTTGGACAAAACCCTATATAGACCATGTTGATATTCAGGATATTTTTGTGTTTGACAGCAATGAATTATATGTAGCTTCTGATGGGGGTATTAATAAATACTCAATTCAAGCAAATGCCATTACTCATATTGGCGCAATTAACTCAGGTATCCACGACTCTGATTTTTGGGGTTTTGGTCTTGGTACCAATGAAATATCAATGGTTGGTGGGCGTTACCATAATGGTGATGCATATCATAAATCCTCCTATGGTTTTGGAAACTTTAATAAAGTTAGTGGAGTAGAGGAAGGGACTGGTTATGTAAATAAAGGAGACAACAGCATAATTGCTACGGCACATGGTGGCGTTAAAAAAATGCCTGATAAAATTGAAGAAGCACCAATAATTTTATCAAATGTATTAAAAGTAAAACCAAATGAAGGATATGTGTTTAATTCTAGAAGTGATTTTAATTCACATCCACTATATTTTAATCAAGTTTATTTTGGAAGTAAAAATGGCATATATAAATCTTCAAATTTTGGAGGTGATTCAAATTTGTTGTTTCAATTTGGTCAATCAGAAAATGATTTAATTACAGACGTTAGAATTTCTCCAGAAGATCCAAAAATTATGTATGCTGTTCAAAGATTAGGATACACAGATAGTAAACTTTGGAGGTCAAAAGATTCAGGAACAAATTGGGAAGAACTAAATATACCAATTAGAAATAAGTTAACAGTCAGTATAGATGTTAACATGAAAGATAGGTTGTTTTTATCTTCTAATGGTTCCACCCAAATTTTTATGTCAGACAATCATGGTGATTCTTGGAGTTTGTTCGCTAATTTGCCAAACAATATTAAACCTTTTTACTTAAGATCTGTAAAGGGAAATGACAATATAATTATTCTTTCGGACACCTATGAAAATAGTAATGTAAATGATTTATTTATAATTGATGTTGATTCAAAGTTAACACATATAACCTCAAGTCTTAAAAATTATATTTGGATTAGAGATTTTGAAATTTATTATCCAACCAAAAAAATATTTATTTCTGGTGCTGGAGGTATATGGCAGTCAGATTTAAACCTAAATTTAGATGAATTTGTAAATCCAATGGTTTCTCAAAAAAAAGTTACTAAAGGAGAAGAAATAACTTTTTCGGTTGATACGAATATTGAAAAGTCAAAAATTAAATCATATAGATGGAAAATAGGAACTCAATTCATAGAAAGTGACAAGTATTTTATTACTCTGAATTCATCTCAAATAATAGAATCTGGTTTGCTTGATTTATCTATTGAAATTATAAAAATTGACGGAGAGATTTTATCCAGCAAAGTTTATGATAAAAGTGTTGAAATTGTTTCTAAAATTATACCAGAATTATTTTTAGGTGTAAATACTTTAAAATTTTCAGGAACGCCTTCAACATTAAATATAACAAATTGTAAAATATTACCATTAATTAAAGACAATTCCGGAATGGTATTATCTGCATTAGATTTAGAAACTGAAACCTTATTTTTAACCCATGGGGGCTTTCTAGATGATGAAAATATTGTTGGATATGATAATGAAATTTTTATTGGAAATTTTATTAAAAAATCTAATCAAAAAATATTAGTTATAACAACCAGTTGGGCAGAAAATGCTTATAGAAATTTAAATAAATTATATGATTATTTAAAAGCTAAAGGACATATTATTACTTTTAATTATAAAAATGGAGATAATGTGAATTTAAATAATTACGATTTAATTATTGCTGATATTCAATCTTCTCCACAACCCGCAACAGTTAGTAATCTTAAAGCATTTATTAAGGACCCAAATAAAAAGTCAATTTTAATAGGAATTGGATGGGTTTGGAAAGCGTATTATAGTTCTTGGGCTAACGAAAATCCTGAAATTTACCCAATGAATATTATTAGTCAAGATTTAGATGCTCAGTTTGATTTAAATAATTATGGAGATGGTAATCCTTTGGGGATTAAGTTTTATCCTTATACCTTGACTGATATTGATGATTTAAGTCTATCGTGCCTCGATAAGAACAGAAATGGAATTTTAGATAAAACAGAGGGTTTAAACACAGAAGAATTTGATACAAGTAGTCTAAAACTATATCCTAATCCCGTTATAAGTTTCTTAAATGTAGACAACAATCTTACCAACCAACCATATAAAATAGTAGACACTTTAGGGAAAGTTATCTTAAAAGGCAAACTCAACGAAGGAAATAACTCTATCAACGTAGAGCAATTATCTAAAGGTATTTATTATATCAAAGTAGCAAACAATAAAGCAAGTAAGTTTATAAAAGAGTAATTTTAATTAAAACCTTTAAAAATTCAAGCCATTACGAAAGTAGTGGCTTTTTTTGTAGCAAAGTCTTTCCATTGTGGAAAAACACAAAAAAACTTCAAGAGAACCTCTTGAATATTTTGTTTAAAAAAGGGGCTCAGCATATTCTATGTGATTTGAACCATCGGAAGAAATCTAACACTGTAAGCATTGGATAAGATTTCACCCGCGAATCGGATGATAAGTAATTATTTACTTCCTTCTTGTCGACTCTCGTTCCCTTAGTTCGGTTTTAATGATTACCGTTTCATAAGGCAGATTTTCTTCTTTCGATTCTAATCTATCGATCATTAATTTAGCGGCGGCTTCGCCAATTTCCACCCCATATTGACTTAAGGTGGACAAGCTTGGAGACAATCTTCTGGAGGCTAGAATCCCATCGGCAAAACCAATTATAGATACTTCTTCGGGAACTTTGTAGCCTTTCTTTTGACTAATTCTTAATGCCGCTACAGAATCATTTTCTACTACGGCAAATATTCCGTCAATTTTATTAGTATCAAAAACGGTCTCTATTTTATTTTTTAAATCAGATTCAGAATCTGTTCGAATAATCAAATTAGGGTTTATGGTAATATTATTATTTTTTAGTGCCTGTAAATACCCTTCCGCTCTTAACTTACCCACGCTTAAATTGTCAACTGAAGAAAACAAGGCAATGTTTTTACATCCTGTATTTATTAGGTGTTGGGTAGCATTTAAGGCCGAATCAAAATCATCTACTATCACTTTGTCACAAGCTACTTCGTCAACAATACGGTCAAACATTACAATAGGAGTGCCTTCATTTATAACATCTTTAAGGTGATTGTATTCCTTTAATTTTTGTGCTTCCTCTGAAATGGATAAAATAAAACCATCGATGGTTCCATTACTTAACATATCTATGATACGTACTTCTTTCTCTAACGACTCATTGGAGATGCACATAATTACATTGTAGCCTTTTGCATCGGCGACTTTTTCTATACCACTAAAAACTTTGGCAAAAAAAGAATCCAAAATATTAGGGATAATAACGCCAATTGTTTTTGTCTTCCTGTTTTTCAGGTTCAGACCAATAACATTAGGCTTGTAGTTTTTGAGTTTGGCGTATTCTTTTATTCTAGTTTTCGTTTGCTCACTGATTTCAGGACTGTCGTTAAGTGCTTTTGAGACTGTAGAAACAGAGACATCGAGTTCTTTTGCAATTTGTTTTAAAGTTGCTCTAATTTTCATAAGTAAAATTTATTTTCCTATTAAGTTCTGTCTATAAATAAAATGTGCATTTTAGGGACGTGAATTCAATTATTATTTTTTATTCCAAAAAATCTCCCTCAAAAATAAGTCTTTAATATCAAAAGTGTAATGTACATTTTTTTAACACGAAATCCAGCATTAACATTTGATAAAACAGGTACATATGTAGATTTAGCTCCAGTTGGAGTCAATGCAGGTGACCAAATTAGCTATGTTTTCACAGTTACCAACACGGGTAATGTTGATTTTACCAATGTAACCATTAGTGACCCTAAAGTACCGGTCTCTGGTGGTCCAATAGCAATTTTAGCTCCGGGAACTTCCAATAATTCAACATTTACGGCAACTTACACCATTCAAGCTGCTGATATTATTGTTGGAATTTTTACTAATGAAGCAACTGTTTTGGGGAATCATCCAGGAGGTGCCTATTCCATTAGCGATAGTGACACCCGTAATTTCACGGCTGCTGATCTAGGAATATCTAAGGCTGTAGATAATCCTATACCTAATGTAGGTGATAATGTAACGTTTACATTATCAGCTGTAAATATAGGGCCAAGTAACGCCACAAATGTGGAGGTTACCGATTTGTTGCCTACAGGATATACTTTTGTAAGCGCATCGACTTTAACTGGAATCTATGATGATGGAACAGGAGTTTGGGCTATTGGTAATTTAGCCAATGGAGCAACAGTTACTTTAGACATTGTAGCAACGGTAAATGCTTCAGGAAGTTACGCTAACACAGCCATAATAAAAGGAACAGAACTGGATTTAGAACCTAGTAACGATTCTTCAACAAATACACCAGTACCAAATGATGCACCAGTAGCTGAAAACAATGCATATAGTGGATTAGAAGATGCAGTTTCCATTACTGGAAATATAATTACTGATAATGATGTTACCGCAGGCGTAGACAGCGATGTTGATTCTGCATCGTTAACAATACAAGATTATACCATATCAGGTATATTGGGTACACAAAGTGTAGGATCAACAGTAACGATTCCAAGTGTTGGAGACCTTACGATATTGTCAGACGGAAGTTTGACCTTT
>JBIKPM010000308.1:0-2844 GCA_044357435.1 Flavobacterium sp.
GTAAGAGGAAACGGCAAGATTATTCAGTAGCCAACGGTATTGAATTCCCGCGCCATTGATACACAGCAATTTTCCAATTCGGGCTTCTCCTCCTTTTTTATAATTAACGTGAGCAAAATTATTGACTCTCGAACTTTCTTTTACTGATAGGCTATTGGTCATAGCATAAACTACACCCGATGTTCCTCCTGTTGCTGCTACTTCACCTGGATTGAAAACATTCAACGAAAGGGCATTGTTAGGCTGATCACCCGCTCTATAAAAAATAGGAGTTCCTTCGGTCAAACCACATGCGAAAGCTCCCTTTTGATCTACTTTCGATTGAACGCAAAAAGTATCTACGATATCTGGAATAAGTTCTGATGAAATGCCATAATGTTCGAAAAGGAAGTCAGCAAAATTATCATTTTTAAAATCCCACATAATTCCTTCCGACAATCCTGAAATGGTAGTATTGATTACATTGGATAATTTGTAGGCAATGAAATCCCCTGGCAACATAAATTTATGAATCTGACTGTAAATTTCAGGCTCGTTGTCTTTGACCCATTTCAATTTTGAAGCGGTGAAATTGCCTGGAGAATTTAGCAAATGTTCGTTGCATTTTTGCTCTCCAATACTCGAGAAAGCTTCGTTTCCAATTGCTACAGCACGACTGTCGCACCAAATAATGGATTTTCGCAAAGGTTGCCCTTTTTTGTCAACCAAAACCAAACCGTGCATTTGGTAGGATATCCCAATCCCTTTAATTTGAGTTCTAGAAATATTATATTTCTTTTTTATTTTGGCAACTGCATTACAGCAATGTTGCCACCATTCCTCTGGATTTTGTTCTGCCCAGCCGTTTTTCAAGGCTAACATACCCATTTCGGTTTCTGGCTCTTGCACAACACCGATGCTTTTTCCTGTTGCCATTTCTACCAAAGCTACTTTTACTGACGAGCTTCCTAGGTCAAATCCTATGTAATACATATTATTTGTTATTATTTTATTTAAATCGATTATTTAGGGCGAATCATTTCTTTAAAATAATTTTACTAATGGAGGAGATTATAAAACACTATACAAAAAATAACATAAATAATAAACATCAAAAATAAAGTATTTGTTTTTGATGTTATTGAGTATTTGCTATAAGATGCACTTGACGAACTATAAGGAAACTTATGCCTATTACTTACATAGTATTTTTTCTTTTTTTGACCGCTTGATGCAATTCTATATTTTCCGTTCTTTAACCCTAAAATATCCCTTAGGTTAATGTTTTTTTGAAAAAATAATTTCATATAATTATAATATTTCAACTCTTTTTTTAGAATTAATTACCCCGATGTAGAGCATCGAGAAATTCGTTTGATTAAATTATTTTAAGACCAATTTATTTTTTTATAAATCTTTTGGGTGAATGAACCTAGCTAAACTTAATTGTGTTTGATAATTTTCGGAATTACTCAAACTTTTTAAGATCTCAATTGCTTCATTTTGCTTTTTAGCAGTTTCTAATGCGTAGCTTTTTACAAAAGCTTCTTGAACTACTTTTTAGTTTTTACATCTTCTCAATAGTTTCTTCACTTTTTGAACATGAGCCTCTCGCACTGTAAAAGCAGACAATTATTCTGCAGCTTCATCTAAAAGGATTTTCCGATTCTTTTCTCCTAATATCTAATTCTTTAGTAATTCAATCTGGTACTTTTTTAAATCAATATCGTGCGGATAATTTTTAAACCAAGCCATTAAATCCTTTTTCAATTCAGCTGTTACTGTAGGCTTATCATTTTTTAGATTTTTTGATTCGCCTTTGTCATTATTTAGGTCATACAATTGGATATTAGATCCATCAAAATCCATTAAAAGTTTATAATCTCCTTTTCGAATAGATAAATCAGGATCGTTTTTTGGAAAATAACCAGGTCTATCCGGTGGTCGCATCCACATAAGTGGCTTGCTTCTTATTTTAGCTGTCTTTCCCGAAATAGCATCTAACATATTTTCACCATCATAAATCACACCTTCATCTGGATTTGAACCTGCCACTGCCATAAACATTAAAGGCAAATCGATACCTGCTATGACTGATTTTGTGTTTTTTGAGCCTGCTTTTTCAACGGGAATTTTTCCAGGCCACCATACAATAAATGGCTCGCGTACACCGCCTTCATAAAGGTTTGTTTTGTGACCTCGAAAATCGCCTGCTGTATTCACTTCTTTGTCCGGTCCATTATCGCTGGTAAAAACAATCAACGTATTTTGCCGTAATTCTGGATCATTTTTTATATAGTCGAATAATCGTCCCATTTGCTTGTCCATTTCTTTCATCACACCAAGAAACCTAGATTGAGTAGATAAATCGCTACGCAAATCTTTAGGCGGTTCAAGCGGCGTGTGCATATCATCAGGCCAAAGATTAATATAAAATGGTTTATTTGCTTTATTCGCATTTTGAATGGCTTGAATTGTTCTGTCGACAAATTTTTCAGTACATTCATCACGTCTTACCCAGTGAATATCTCCTCGACCAAGCGCTTCTGATTGCAACTCAAGATCGCGTTTTCCGTTTTTGTATTCGTCAAAGGTTTCAAATGTTGCCAAATACCTTTCGCCTAAACCTTCAAACTGTGTAACGGATTCATTAAAACCATATTCAGTAATCAAAGGAACATCTGCAATATCACGACCTCCACCCAAATGCCATTTGCCTATGTGAGCGGTGTAGTACCCTGAATTTTGAATGTTTTTGGCAACTGAAGGTGCTTTTGGAGACAGACAATGACGTACTCCACGCAGGTCATTTTGTGTTCTTGAATGTATGTAGGAAGTAATTCCCCACCGAGATGGAAATTGCCC
>JBIKPM010000309.1:0-2841 GCA_044357435.1 Flavobacterium sp.
GTCGGTAAGAATCATTAGCTTCATTTTAACGCCACAAAGTTACTATTTTGATTGGTCCGTTTTATGTTTTAAACTTCAAAATTATAGACTTATCTAATTTGTTCTCCGATGTCGCTATTGCTCATTCCTTTAGTATAGAGAGATATAATACCATTTAGATTTGGGTTGATTCAACTAATAAATGCGAATGCTTTATTGTTGTTTAATTTTTGTAATATACTTCATTTGGAGAATTAAATTGATACCTTTTTCTAGGTCTATTATTTAGCTTTTCCACCACGTTTTTTACTTGTTCATCGGTTATCAAACTGAAGTCTGAACCTTTTTAAATACTGCCTGACTAAGCCATTTAAATTCTCATTTTGTACCTCTTTCTCAGCTGCAGTATGGGTTTGCAAAGTAGTGGTCTTTCCTATAACTAAATCTATTTCTAAATCCCCAAATATTTGTTTCTCGTCAACTTCTATCGGTCGCTTTTCTATGCCAATTATTTGTACTCTTTTATCTTTCGAGGCACCTCTTTTTCGATAAGTTTTTCCTAAAGTCATCAAGTGCTTATATAAGTCGCCTCCTTTCTTCTTATCCTCCCAAACATACTTATAGATTGTTTCCTGAGAAACCCAACTAACACAATCCTTTATTGATTTCCAAACGACTTGCTCTGGCGACAAATCCTCTTCTATTAGAACACGAACATAATTTTGAATTTCTAATTTAAGACTAGGTTTATTAGTCTTTTATTTGTGCCTTTTTTTACACTTTCGACTTGCTAAATTGGCTTTGTAAGCAGTTTTTCTTTCGTCAGAATTACGTTTTATTTCTCTATAAATTGACTAAATATGCTTTCTTAACTCAATTGCTATTTGTTCTTTGCAAACGTTTCATTGTAATAGAACTTCTAATTTGTATCTTTGTTCAACGGTAAAATGGACCATACTTTTGCGGATTTTAGTTGAGGAGCAAGTAAGATAAATTTTCCCATTTCAGCAAACAGGGAAAAAAATTAATTTTTCTATGCGATTCCTAAAATTTCGCATTTATTAGTTGAATCTAATGATGAAAAAACTTGATGATCCTTAAATAATCTTAATGGTTTAAAATATTCTAAAAATTTCATCTATGTTAGACAAAATTGGAATAGCAAAACGAATAGCCCAAGAAGTCAAAGACAAATACTTTGTAAACCTCGGAATAGGCATTCCAACTCTAGTGGCAAACTATATCCCAAAAGGAATTGACGTGGAGTTTCAAAGTGAAAACGGCGTTCTCGGAATGGGACCTTTCCCGTTTGAAGGCGAAGAAGATGCGGATTTAATCAATGCCGGAAAACAAACTATTACGACTTTAAAGGGTGCTTCTTTCTTTGATTCGGCAATGAGTTTTGGAATGATTCGCGGGCAACACGTCGATTTGACTATTCTTGGTGCGATGGAAGTTGCCGAAAATGGCGACATTGCCAACTGGAAAATCCCCGGAAAAATGGTCAAAGGAATGGGCGGCGCAATGGATTTAGTCGCTTCGGCCGAGAATATTATCGTGGCCATGATGCACGTCAACAAAGCAGGAGAAAGTAAAATTCTTAAAAAATGCACTTTGCCCTTAACAGGCGTTGGCTGCGTGAAAAAAGTAGTCACCGAATTGGCAGTTATGGAAATCACACCAAAAGGGTTTCAACTCTTAGAACGCGCGCCAGGTGTTTCAGTGGAACACATCATCGCTTCCACTGAAGCCAATTTAATTATCGAAGGAGAAATTCCCGAAATGGTGATTGATTAAAAAAATTAACCGCAGATTCGCAGATTTTAAAATTTATTAAAAATCTGCGAATCTGCGGTAAAAAACTTTATGAACTTTGCGTTTGACTTTGTGTCTTTGCGGTTAAAAACTACAAATTCTCAAAGAAATCATTTCCTTTATCATCAGTGATAATAAAAGCCGGGAAATCTTTAATCGTGATTTTACGAACTGCTTCCATCCCTAATTCTTCAAAATCAACTACGGCAACAGAAAGTATATTTTCTTTGGCCAAAATAGCTGCTGGTCCTCCAATGGAACCCAAATAGAATCCGCCATATTTTTGGCAAGCCTCTTTTACTTCTTTGGTTCTGTTTCCTTTAGCAAGCATTACCATACTTCCGCCATTTTTTTGGAATTCATCTACATAAACGTCCATTCTACCCGCAGTTGTTGGTCCAAAACTTCCCGAAGCCATTCCTTCTGGTGTTTTAGCCGGTCCTGCATAATAGATTGGGTGATTTTTGAAGTATTCCGGCATTGGTTTTCCGGCATCCAATAATTCTTTGATTTTTGCGTGGGCAATATCGCGAGCTACAATCAAAGTTCCGTTGAGTTTCAAACGCGTTTTTATAGGATATTGCGATAGTTTCTTAAGAATATCAGCCATTGGTTGATTTAAATCAATTTCGACTGCTGGTTCCAAATGTGGTGCTGTTTCCGGCAACAAACGTTTTGGATTCACTTCCAATTGCTCCACGAAAATACCGTCTTTAGTGATTTTTCCTTTGATATTTCTATCGGCTGAACAAGAAACTCCCAATCCTACCGGACAAGAAGCGGCGTGACGCGGCAAACGAATTACTCGAACGTCATGCGTGAAATATTTACCACCAAATTGTGCTCCAATATGACTTTGTTGGCAAATTAACTGTACTCTTTTTTCCCATTCTAAATCACGGAAAGCCTGACCTGCCATATTTCCGGATGTTGGCAAATGGTCAAAATATCCTGCTGATGCTTTTTTTACCGCAGCTAAATTCGCTTCCGCAGAAGTTCCTCCAATCACTAAAGCCAAGTGATACGGCGGACAAGCTGAGGTTCCTA